>CATOJU010000018.1 GCA_951800555.1 uncultured Rickettsiales bacterium
TATATTTTTATCCTTTAAAGATAATTCATTTATTTTTTTATTCAAATTATTTATTTTTACCTCCCTATCTTCTATAAGAATAACTCCATCTTTATTAATAAATAATTTAATAGGATCTTTTTTTAAAACTACAATTTTAGCATTCGCTGATGGAAGTTCTATATTTAAACTTCCAAACAAAGTTTGTGTAGGAATCATAAAAGCAATTAATATAGAAAATAATATATCTATAAGCGGAACTATATTTATATTAATTTCACTGTCATCATTATATTTTCGGCAATATCTTCGCATTTTTAACTCCTTAATTTTTAATTAATCTAATTCTCTTGATAAAATACTTAAAATTTCTAAAATAAAATTATTTAATTCTTCTTCATAATTACGAGTTTTTCCTCTTATAATATAATAAGCAACTAATGCTGGAATTGCTGTTAATATACCAAAAATAGTCGTTATTAATGCTGAACTAATACCAGGAGCCACAGAAGAAAGGGTTGCCTCTTTTACAGCTGCAATAGCTCTAAATACCGCACTCACACCACAAACAGTTCCCAATAAACCAAATAATGTTGCTATACTGCCAACTACTAAAAGAAAATTTAAACCAAATTTTAGTTTTTTTGAAGATCTGCTAGCGGCAATTGTCATAACATCAAATAATCTTTCTTTTAAAGATGTTTTTTTATCATTATCATTATCTTTTTTAATAGTTTGAACATCATTATTTAACCATTCCTGCATAGCTGAAACAAATACAACGACAGTTGGACATCTTGCGTTATTTTTAACCTTTTGATATATATCTTCTAACATATCACCAGACCAAAATATTTTTTCAAACTTTGAAGTTTTCATAGATAATAATCTAAACTTAAAAAGTTTTTCAAAAATTAAAGCCCAAGTGCCCACAGATAGAAAAAGTAAAATTATCATTATTAATTTTGTAATAAAATCAGAGTGTAATAGTGTTGTAAATAATTGTAGACTTGCAGTTTGTGTATTCATTTTTTTATTGTTATTAATAAATTTAGATATAATATTAATTTAAAAAGATATTTTTGCAATAGAAAAAAATGAAAAAAATTTTATTAATTTGTAACGAAGAAAATGCTGGTAAAAGATTGGATAAATTCATTACAGATGAATTTGATAATATTGATGAATATAAAAATATCTTTTCCAGAAATAAAATTCAAGAACTAATAAAAAATAGTTTTATAAGACTAAATAATATAATTTATGATTGTATAAATTATAAAGTTAAAAAAAATGACTCTATTGAAATTCTAATGAATGAAGATAATGGACTTAAGTTAAAAGCAAAAAGTGATATAATTCTGGATATTTTATATGAAGATGAAGATTTAATGGTTATAAATAAACAAGCTGGACTTTCTGTACATCCTGGCGCTGGAAATTATGAAAATACACTTGTAAATGCTTTACTTTATCATTGTAAAGATAATTTATCAACTATAAGCGGAGATTTTAGGCCAGGAATAGTACATAGACTTGATAAAGATACAACGGGAGTTATGATTGTAGCCAAAAATAACGACTCCCATTTAATATTACAAGAACAATTAAACAAAAGAATATTAAAAAGAGTTTATAATGCTGTAATTTGGGGGAATATTGTTCCAGAAAATGGTCAAATAGAAGGTTATATTAGAAGATGCGAAAAAAATAGATTAAAAATGCGAGTTACACAAGATATTGGTAAATATTCTTTAACTAACTATCAAACACTTGAAAATTTTGGTAATATTGCTAGTCTTTTGCGATGTGAATTAACAACTGGTAGAACACACCAAATAAGAGTTCATTTTTCCAGTAAACATCATCCTTTAATAGGAGACCAATTATATGGTGGAAATTCCAGAAAAGTTGCTGGAGGAGAAAGCGAATATAAAAGTTATATTGATAGCTTTTTAAGACAGGCCTTGCATTCAAAAACTTTAAGATTTATACATCCCAAAACTAATAAAGAAATGTATTTTGAAACTGATTTACCAAATGATTTAGATATGTTAATAAAATGTTTAAGAATGTGTAAAGTAGAAAAATAATTGATTTTTTTATAAAGCTAATCTACTTAATTTGATTAGCTTTAACTAATATTTCAAAATTACTTAAAAAAAAATTAAACTAATATTCTTCCATTACTATCAGAAGTTTTAAAACAAGTAAAAATAAATTCAAAAAAAGCTATTATACTTGGAATATATGTCCAGCAAAAAATAAGATATAAAATTCCTTGTAAAAATCTTCTTGAATAAAATTTATGAATACCAAAACCACCCAAAAATAATGTTAATAGTAAATAAGCTAATTTATTTACAACGTGTTGCGTATTATTATAATTTGACGATGAAACTATATCACTAGAATTTTGATTTTGTGTAAGATTAATATTTATCCCGCCACTTCTAATAATATCCTGTATTTCAGAACTTTTTTCTTTAGCTTTTACACACATAGTTTTTTCTTCTGATCTAAAAATATTTACCTCATCATCTATATTTGGTTCAAAATTGCAATCTTCTAATCTAACTTCTGTTAAACTACCATCGTCATTACCTATTGTAATAATAGAATTTTTGATTTGTATTATTCGTCCCATATTAACTCCAATTAATTATTAAATAATATAAGTAATAAAAATTACTTAATAAAAATTAAAATATCAATCATATTTCAATTGTCAAGAAAGTTAATAGTAGTGAAAAGTTTATATTTTTTTATAATTTTTAGAATTAATTCTAACTTTGCTTTTTTTACATATATTTTTCTTTATTTTTATCTATAAATACCGTTTAAATAGAAAAACAAGGTATAAAAATGATATATCTTTATAATAATTTTTAACTTGTCACTTTACTAAAATTTACGGATTTACGGGATGACGGTTTTTTTTAATAAACAATCCCAATATAGAACATCTGGGCTAGGTTATTTAGATGTATATTTTTCATAAAAATTGCAAGTAATAATCTATAATTTTTTTCTCTACCACAACCCAAAATGTATGTAATATTCCTAGAATAAATTAAATATATAACAAAAAAATAATTTTTATAAAAATAAAAATTATTCCAAAAAAATATTTAATAAATATGGTCGGGGTGAGAGGATTCGAACCTCCGACCTACTGCTCCCAAAGCAGACGCGCTAGCCAGGCTGCGCTACACCCCGTTTATCCTATTTAGGCAGATACACTACTTAATCTTTTTCTACCTTTTGCTCTTCTATTATTTAACACTTTTCTACCATTTTTTGTAGACATTCTAGCTCTAAATCCGTGTGTTCTATTTCTTTTTAAAATGCTTGGTTGAAATGTTCTTTTTGTCGCCATACAATTTCATAAATTTAATTATTAATAATAATATATATATATTTATTTAAAAGTCAAGTAATTTTTCATTTTTATAAAAAATTGTTTTTGCATAAATAAATAATTAAAATCCAGAATTCTAAGAATTAGAATTTTACAAGTCCAATATTTATTACATTATAATTATCCATCATCTTTTTTTAAGAATATATATTAAAAATTTTTTTCCTATTTGCTTTATAGGGAGGTATTTTTATAGATAGACCGATATTATTCATAAGCAAAAATAAATATTCAAAAATAATAAATATATAAAAAATTTTAATTTTTAATTGACTTTTATTATTTTTTTGTTATTATATTTAAATAAAAATAATTTTAAAAAATATGACAGAAGATAAAATATTAAATTTAATATCGAATGAGCTTAATATCGATAAATCTAGCATAAATTTTGTAGACAAAGGTTCGGAAGCTGATGTTTATTCATTTATAGATAAAAATGGAAAAAAAAAGATTATAAAAATTTTTTCCAACAAAATTAGTAAGAAAAAAAGTTTTGAAGAAATAGAGGAAAAATCAAAAATAACGGAAAAACTTATACAAAATACAATAAAAACTTTAAAAATATCAAAAAACGGGTCATTAATAGATCAAGATGGAAATGAAATTTATTATCAAATTTCTAATTTTATGGAATACAATTTATATAATGCCGTTATTGAAAATAAAATTAATTATTATGAATCATACCTAATTGCATTAAAAGTTTTAATTGGTGTTTGCTCCTTACATAAAATAGGAATTGCTCACAGAGACATAAAATTAGGAAATATTATGTTAAATTTAGGAAAAGAAGAAATAAAAATAATTGATTTTGGTTTTATTGATAAAGTAGAAAAAAATAAAAATTATGTTTCACTTGGAACAAAAAAATACGCAGCACCGGAATTATTTTTTTCTAAAGTTAATGATAAAAATCTACTATCAACCGATATATATTCTTTAGGTATTTTATTTTTTACTTTATTCACTGGATTAGGAAATTTAATGAATTTTTTAAATGAAGGATCGCTTAAAAAAAATTGTTTTGAAAATAGACTAAAATATTTAAATGGTCTAAAAAATCGTACGGAAATACAGTTGTTACCATACGAAACACAAGAAACAAGAGAATTATTTTTAAATTTAACAAAACAAATGCTTAGCATTGAACCGGAAGAAAGACCAACAATAAACGAAGTATTAGAAAGAATGACAGGAATTTTTTTAAAAATAGAGGAAAATCGTAAAAAACAAAAAATAGAAGAAAATGCTAGTTTAAAACCTAGGGAAAAAATTATGATTGAAATGTTTACAAATAAAAAAATTTTTAATATAAATCAAATAGAATTTGAAAATATAGCAGAAAAAAATACTGAAAAAATTAGAGATATAATGACAAATACCGAAGTAACAAATAATTTAAAAAATTGCGTAAAACAATCAATAAATAAAATTTTAAATGATAATATTTTCCAATTTGAAGATGAAGGTGACCCAGAAAAATTAGATACAGATGAAAAATTAAAACTTGCAAAAATAAAAAATCATTTAAAAGAAATGGTTTTTATAAAAAACACATATTATCTTAATGAATTACAAAATAAAGAAGAAAATAATAAATTTTTTAAAAGTTTAAAAGATATAACAGATTTTGCAGAATATAATAATAAAAATGAAAAGGATTCAATATTACCTGGTAAAATTTAATTTTTACCTAGGCCCAAATGGTACAGGATATTCTTAGAATAAAAAAATTATTTAATTATTTTATTGAATCCCTTGTATAAAAAACTTTCTATAAAATAATTATATAATTTCAAAAATTAATCTTAATAAAAAGTATCTTTTGCTAATTTAATATATTCTAATACAGATTTTTTATTATATTCAATTTCTTCATTTTTCAAATTTCTAAAATACCTAGCTGGAGAGCCAATCCACAATTCACTTTCTTTTACTTCAACTTTATTTACTAACATAGAACCAGCACCAAGCATTGAAAAATCTAACATTTTAGCATTATTTAAAACTATACTACCCATTCCCACTAAACAATTATTACCTATATTAGCAGAATGTAATATTGCTCCATGCCCTATAATACAATTTTCCCCAATAATACATGGTAAATTATAATCAATATGAATTACACAATTATCCTGAATATTAGTATTTTTTCCAATTACAATCTGCCCCAGATCACCTCTTATAGTTGTATTAGGCCAAATATTAACATTTTCTTTTATAATTACATCACCTATAATTACAACATTATTACCTATTATAGCTGTTTTATCAATTATAGGTTTTTTATTATTAAATTCCAAAATTGTATAATTCATATATAAATCTATTTAAACCATTTTTTAAAGAATCCCTCTTTATCATTATTAGTTTTTTGTAGTGATTCATCAAGTTGTTTACATAAATCTTTTTCACTATTATTCAAATTTTTAGGAACATCAACCTTAATATTCAAATATAAATCACCATATTTTCCAGCATTACCTAAAACAGGCATACCTTTCCCTGTAACTTTTACTTTATCACCTTGTTGAGTTCCAGCTGGAATTTTAACAGTAGCTTTTCCACCATCAATAGTAGGAACAGATATTTCACCACCTATCATAGCAGTCGTAGGTAATATCCCAGCAGTCAAAAATAAATCATTTTTTTCTCTTGTAAATATTTTATGTTTCTTAATATTTACAAAAACAAATAAATCACCTGACTTTCCACCATTCGCACCAGCCTCTCCTTCACCAGCAAGTTTAATTTTATTACCAGTATTAACACCAACAGGAATTTTTACAGATAAAGTTTTAGATTTATTAACCCTACCAGTTCCATTACATTTTTTACAAGGATTTTTAATAACTTTCCCCATTCCCCTGCACTTTCTGCAAGTTTGTTCTACTATAAAAAATCCCTGTTGCGATCTAACTGTTCCAGTTCCATTACAATCTGGGCAAGTAGTTGTACCACTTCCATCAGCCGAACCGCTACCTTTACAATCCTCACATTGCATCATAGCAGTAAAAGTAACATCAACTATTTTTCCACTATAGGCTTCTTCTAAAGTTAAATCTACATCATATCTTAAATCTGAACCATCCATACTACTTTTTCTTGAACTTTTACTTCTTCCTCCTCCCATATCAGCAAATATATCACCAAAAGAATTAAATATATCGCTAAAATCACTAAAATTAGCCTTTTGAAAACCACCAAAGCCACTACCGAAGCTACCAAATCCGCCAAAACCACCAAATCCGCCAGCTCCACCGCCTCCATTTGTAAATGCACTTTCTCCATATCTATCATAGGCAGCCTTTTTATCTGGATCTCTTAAAATATCATAAGCCTCAGCAGCTTCTTTAAATTTCGCTTCAGCTTCTTTATTTCCAGGATTTCTATCAGGATGAAACTCCATTGCTTTTTTTCTATACGCTTTTTTTATCTCTTCTGGTGTTGCATTCTTGCTAACACCTAGAATTTCATAGTAATCTCTTGTCATTTAGTTAAAAATTTATAAATATTATTAAATATAATATAATATTTATTCTTAAATTTTCAAGTACTTTTTGGTAATGGGATACTACACATATTTTTATTTTTAATTTTTATAAATTGATATAATAAAAATATTATTTTAATAATAAATTTTATCAAAAGTTAAAATAACTTCTTCAAAACATTCAAAAAATTCTTGAAAAAATAAATTCCCATTGTAAAGTATCATCAAAATAGATTATTTTAGCACAATGAGAGAAGAAAATAAACAAACAAATAGCAATCAAATGTTTCAAGAAAAAAATTCTTTTAACATTTTATCATTAAAACTTTTTAAAAAATTTTTAACAAATTCAAATATAATTACAATAACATTTTTAACAGCTATTTGCATAATCAGTATTTTAACATTAACAAATAATTCTTTCGCTGCCTTCACAGCTCAAGAAATGGAAGAATTTCAGGGTAACGAAATAATATCTGGTATGTGCTACGTATATAAAATAATGAATAGTAATTTAACCAAAGCACTAGGTGCTGCATTCGTTATGGGAACTGGATGGTTATTTTTTTTTGGTGGTATAAAAAGTTGGCATTATGTATTAAGTTTAAGTGTAGGAGTAACTCTTATATTTGGTGGCGTCGAACTTGCAAATATAATAAGCAGAAATGATTACACTTGTACAAAAGTAATAGAAAATTCAGATAAAGATGAAAATACCGGAATAGGAGCTTCAGCAAAAACAACCTATACAATAAGAGAAATAGATATTTTTTCCCCAGGTCAAGAATGGAAAATTTGTGACAAAGATATAACAAATTTAAACCTTGCAAACTGCGAGTCAATAGATGAAAATGATGAAATATCAGTAGATGATGATAGAGATTTAGTTTTATTTAAATGTCAATATAATTATGCTAAATTACTTGATAATGTATATTTAAAATATAGATATAACAAAGCAGATAAATTAGCCGGAAGTTTTATTTTAGTAAATAGTATGAATACAAGTTCAACAGGAGCAGATAGTATTTTAGAACAACTTAAATGTAAACCAAGTTGCAATTTATCAAAATTAAATGAATTACTAGGAATTTACCAAGCTGAAACTAATAAAACAAATAAAGGTGAAATTGTAATATTAGACAATTCTGGTAAAATAAAAGAAGAAAAATATGTTACAATGGGAACAAAAATTGATCTAAATTGTTTAAACGGGCTTGAAGAACGCGATGAAAATGATAAACCTAATAAATCGGGTTTAATAGCTATTTGTAATAATGGAGAATTTGAAATTAAAGGTAGTTGTAAAGGTAAATGTAATTTAGAAGATTATAAAGAAAAAAACATTTTTACAGAATGGCAAAAATATAATACAGAAACGAAAACTTGGGTAGATTCAAAAGATAATATTTTTTTATATGGTGATAAAGTAAGAATAAAAACCTGCAATGAAAAAGATGGCTATGCTTTTGAAACAAATTTAACATCGTCTGGTGAAAATGTATTATCAGACAACGATAAATTAGTTATAGTTTGTAGTAGTATAGGCAATTCTGGTGTTTGGATACCGAAAGCTGGCGGAAAATCTTGTAGTAAATTTTGTAGATTAAATAGCTATATTCATTATAGCGAAAATGTATGGAGAAAAAATTGCAATATTTTAGATGGTTGTACTGAAGATTTAAAAAATGGTGAAATTTTATTTAAAGCTGGTAGTAAACTTGGAGTTGTTGATTGCACTGATAAATCAATATACAGTTTAGACACATCAAAAAAAACTTTAAGAATTACTTGCAATGATTCTAAAGAATGGGAAGAAGATAATGGAACTAGATGCCTTAAAAAATGTAATCCTGATAAAATAAAATTTTATGATTATGCTGATGATTGGAATTTATGTATAGAAGGAAAATGTTCTATTGTAAAATTTGAAAAAATTGGAGAACTTAAAAATGGTGATACAATACAACAATTAACTTGTAAAAGAGGTTATGATTTTAATGATAAAGAAAAAAGTACAATATTCAGCTGTAATGATGGAAAATTTGATAGATTAAACAATTATTATGATGAAATATGTATGCCAAAATGCTATTTAAAGCTTTTAGGTGATTTTGACAATTCTTCATATACTTGGATAGAAACTGACAAAAATGGGAATATATTAACACCACAAAATAAAATTAAAGTAGAAGAAATGGGTGAGAAAGAAAAAAGTAGTTATACGCATTATTTTGCTTTAAATGAATGTAAAGAAGGATTTGAAAAGGTTGATTATACTACTGAAAGTAGTACTGGAATTGATAATAAAAGCACGATCATATATTGTAATGAATATGACACTTGGCAAGTCACAAAACAAGAAGTAAAATGCAATACTAAAAAATGTCAATTTGACTTGAATACAATAAAGGCCAATATAGGAGAAACAAATTACAATAAATTAGGATTAAGTTATAGCAGTCAATGGACAGAAATAAAAGGCAACAATAGAACAAATTATACAATAATGACAAGCAATCCAAATTATAAATTTGATTATGGAACAACGATTACTTTAAATTCTTGTGTCAATAGTACTAGCACATATTTATTTGGTAATAAAGACACAACATTAACTTGTAATGCAAATGGAGAATGGCAATTATTAACTAGTGTAACAGATAATACTACTAAAAGATGTAAAACTGGAATATGTAAAAATGGGCCTATAAGTTTAATTGCTAATAGTGCTATTGTAAGTGCTAGTAATACTGCTAATAATATGTTTAATGCAGATGGTAGCCAGGCAACTTTCAATAAAGATAATTTGAATAATGTATATTATGGTAATAATACGACATTAAAAAGTAGTTGTAATAGTGGGTACTTTAAGGTGGGAACTGAAATAAAATATACCTGCAATAATGGTACTTGGACTAATAGTGGCAGTTGTATAAAAGTATGTAATGGAGGGCCTACTAATGTGGTGGCTAATAGTACTGTCGTAAGTGGTAGTGGTAGTAGGTATGATTCTACTGGTAATAAAGTAAATTTTAATAAGAATAGTTTAATTGGTTATTATTATGCTGATGGTTATACTATACAAGGTAATTGTAATAGTGGGTATACTAAGGTTGGAGATGTGAAATATACCTGTAATAATGGTAGTTGGAATAGTAGTGGTAAATGTGAAAGAGCTCGATGTAATTCTCCCTATTGTGATGGAGTAGAATTAGATATAAGTAATATTACTATAACAAGTGGCACTGGCATAACATGTGATTCAAATGAATTTGTAAAAAATTTTAATATCAAGGAAGTTAAAAACTCTTTATACCAGATTGGCTATATTATTCAAGCAAAATGTAATGATGGATATCTTAACCTTAGCACTGAAAAGTTAACATACACATGCAAAGAATATAAACATTGGGGTTCATCAGTAGCACTTTGGTCAGAATATGGATCTTGTACAAAAGTATGCAAAGGAAAAGATATACCACAAATTGAAAATATTTCTTTTACAGAAGGAGAAGGTAATATATATAATTCAGATGGAAATTCAGTAAATTTTAATGCAAATCAAATAAGTGATTATTATTATAAAAGTGGTTATATTATTAAAGGTAATTGTAAAAGTGGATATTCTAAATCTGGAATTGTGAGTTATATTTGTAATAATGATGGTACTTGGAAAAATTATGTAAAATATGAATATAATAATGGTAAGCTCCAAAGATTTCAACCAAGTGATTATTGTTTTTTAGAAAATGGTGATAATATAGAATTAATTGCCTATGGAGCTCAAGGTGGAGGGGGTAATGGAGGTTACGGTGGTAAAATGAGTGGAAATTACAAAGTAGATATTAATAAAACATTATATATTTATCTTGGTAGAAAAGGTACTACTAGTACTATTAATAATAGTACTATCAATTATGGTGGAGGAGCAACTCATATTAGAACAGAAAAGGCCTTTATTATAATTGCTTCTAATACTAATAATGAAAATACCTTAATAGTAGCTGGTGGTGGAGGAGGAGGTGTTCCTGGTGAGTCAGGTGGAGGTGGCGGAGGAAAAATAGCAGAAAAAAGGAAATTGCAATATTCAGATGGCACAACAAAAGTTATATGTAACGGGGGGACACAATTTAGCGGCGGTACTGGTGTTGGTAATGGTGAAAAAATTATAGGTGCCTCTTCAAATCTTGGATCTTTTGATTATATAGGTGGTGGTGATGGATGGTATGGTGGAGGAAGTGGAAGAGATGATGGTAATTGGAGTGTTTATTCAAATGGATCATATGAGGGTAAAAGTTTTTCATTGGGATGTGGTGGTTCTGGACATTGTGGTAATAAAATTACTAATTGTAGCGGAAATAATGGAGTTAGAAGTGGGGATGCAATAGTTGAGATTAGTTGGTAGAAAATAATTTTATAT
>CATOJU010000019.1 GCA_951800555.1 uncultured Rickettsiales bacterium
CTTTTATATATAATAAACACTATATTTTATAAATAGTAAAAATAATTTAAATACTCAAAAATATATTTAATTTTAAAAATAAAGCTGGCATTATAATTTATACTATTTATAACAACAATTTTCTAGCGATTTATAGTTTTTAGAAAATCCAACAAATTATAAATTCCACCAATTATATACGTCGGCCTAGCATCATATTTTTTATATAAAACTTCTATATGACCAAAAATTTTTAACTCATTGGATGTTACACCAGTTTCTATAAATAAAACAGAATCAATTGCGGCGTTATTAGCGCCTTTTATATCTGTTCTTATTGTATCACCAATCATTAAAACTTCTTTTTTATCTATTTTTCTTCCGAGTTGTTTTTCTATAGCATTAAAAGTAAAATCATAAATATTTTTGTTAGGTTTACCAAATTCTAAAACTTCCCCGCCTAATTCTCTATATTTTTCTGCTATCGCCCCTTGCCTTATTACAAAATTCACTTCATTAGTATTAATATCCGTTTCTTGAGCGGTTAGATCTGGATTTGCGTTTAATAATGGCAATCCTCTATTAAGATAATCAATTAAATAGTGTATGAATGGGTTTATATCTATACTATCCCAATTGCCATTTTTAGACTTTTTAAATACATTTTTATCATTTTTATAATTATTATATTCTATTTCTGTTAGTTGCGGTACTGAAATATATATAAAATCTGCATCATCTAAATTTTCTGTTATTTCATATTTAGTATTATCAAATAATGGAGCTTTTTTATATCCAAAAATATATACTTTTTTGCAATTTTTTTTGTTTTTAAATTTTATTTCACCATTTTCTAGGACTTTTTTTACAACATCACCTGATGTAATAACTTCATGACGATATTCTTCAGTTATCCTTTTTTTTAAACTATCACTTGGCTGAGAATTATTTGATAAAATATAAACTATTTTACCGTTATCTTTTAGTGTTTTAAGAGTTTTTAAGGCTTCATCATAAAAACTCTTTCCATTCCATAAAACTCCCGACATATCGAATAAAAATATAGTGTATTTACATATAATATCCATAACATATCTATTACTTAAATTTACTTAAATTTAAATTTTTATACTTTAAATGTCAATTTTATCGAAAATAAAGAATTTTTATTATTATATTTTATACATAAAATTATATAGGCATCAATGTAATATTTAAATAATTTTAAATAAAGGCTAAAATATATTTTTCACAAAAATCCAAATCCTACTACAAAATATTTCAAAATTTTAAAGTACTTGACAACATAAACCCTTGACAATATTCTATCGAACTAGAATATTCAAAATAAATTATAATAAGCTAACAATTATAAATATATGATAAACAATAAAACAATTTCATTGGGAATTCTGAGTTGGAGATCGCCACAAACACTCGAAAAAACATTAAAAAGCTATGAAGCACAAAATTTATTTTCTCTTTTTGATGAAAATATAATATATTTTAACCAAATTAGCGAAGAAGATAAAAAAATAGCAGATAAATTTAATTTAAAATATTATGGAGATGAAAAAAATCTTGGCTTTTTAGGCGGTATGGAAAATTTAGCTAAAAGTATGAAAAGCAAATATTTGTTGATGTTACAAAATGATTGCCCTATTGTAGAAGATTTCGAAGAGACTAAAAGGCAAATTACAGAAGCCATTCAGTTATTGGATAATAATAAAATTGATATAATGAGACTAAGGCATAGATTTAAAGTTGGTGAAGGATTTTTAGATGTGAATAATTATTTAAAATATTATCCAGCAAAAAAAATAGATGAAAATTTTATAGCAGAAGAATATTCAATTCCACAAAAAAATTTTAAAGATAATTTTATAAAAACTATTTTAAGAATTTTTAGACCTTTTAAGAAAAAGCAAATAATAGGTAGAAGTGTTTATATAGAAGAATCACCAGATTTATTATTCCCAAAATATATAAAAAAATATAAAGATATTTTTATAATTGATTCGATGGTAATTAATTTTACAGAACAATCATTTTTAATAAAAAAAGATTTTTTAATTTATTTAATTAATTATATTAAAAAACATCCCAAAAATAGAACTTTAAACGGTTTTCAAGTGCCAGAAATAATATTAAATAGCTTCTGGTGGAGGCATCAACATTTTAAGATAGGAGTAGGTAAAGGATTATTTACACATAATAGATTTGATGGTAGCTTTAGAAAAAATCATAAAGCATACGAAGAGGCTACTAATTCTTGAAATTATCAATTAATCCATTAATTTTATAATCTAAAACTTTATAAAGAAATAGATTATTATCTCTTGATTTACAATATGTAATATTAGAATGCCTATTAGCTGGACAATTAACTATACTAATTTCAATTAAATCAATATCTTTTAGAATTCTATGGCCTTTATTATCAAAATAAAAATCGTTTACTCTGCCTATACTTAAAACTTTTATAAAACCATTTTTTACATATGAATTATGTTATCATTTTATTACTAATTTTTTTTAGAATAAATATTTTTCTTGACTTTTTTTAATAGAAATATTATAATTATTATTATAAATAATTACTTAAAAAGGTGGAGAAAATGACTGATAATAAAAAAATAGAGCTAGAAAATCTAATAAAAGAAGCCAACACGGGCAAAGAAGAATCTATCAAAAAAATATATGAATTCTTTGTTACTAATGCAGAAATAGAAAAAGATTTGAGAATTAAAGCAAGAGATTACTTTCTTGAAAAAACTGAAAATTTAGATGATTGTGATCCAAATATATCTTATTATTGTGGGTGTATGTTAAATAATATAAATCTATCAAATATTGGTATTGGAGGCGATAAACATATTGAAAAAGCAATTGATTGTTTAATATATTCTGCTAATAATGGCAATTTAGACAGCTATAAAGAGTTATTTAGTTGTACTGCAAGAAATATTAGACTTGAAAGTCTTCAAGAAAAAATAAAGAAATATTTCGATGAAAAAATTAAAAATAATCCCAATTCTGATGATTTATATTGGTATGGTAAAATGCTTAAAGAAAATTATATAAAAGAAGAAAAAAAAGCAAATGATTATTTTATAGAATCAGCAAAAAAGGGTAATTTTAAAGCCATTGAAGAATTATATAATTATATTAATTATAATATAAATAATAAAATTGAAAAAGAAACAGTAGAAAATGCAATAAATTATTTTAAAGAAAGTATTAAAGATTTAAATAAATGTGATTCTAGTACTTTATATTATTATGGTGTTATGTTGCAAAAAGGTAAAATCTTTGAAAAAAATGAAAAAGAAGCAAATAATTATTTTATAAAAGCAGCTGAAAAAG
This sequence comes from uncultured Rickettsiales bacterium, assembly GCA_951800555.1. Lineage (GTDB taxonomy): Bacteria > Pseudomonadota > Alphaproteobacteria > Rickettsiales > UBA1997 > CATOJU01. Next base: position 3,346 of record CATOJU010000019.1, read on the forward strand.
GTAATGCCGAAGCTGTTAAAAAATTATATGCTAATATTATTGATAATAAAGAAAATTCAGAAGATTTTATAAATTGTATTAAGAATCAGGCAAAAAAAGGTAATTCTGAAGCTATGTATGTTTATGGTGAAATGTTATTAAATGGTAAAGGAGTTGAAAAAAGTGAAAAGCAAGCAACTGATTTTTTTATAAAAGCAATAGAAAAAGGTAACTTTGAAGCTATTAAAAAATTATATGATTATATCATTAAAAATAATAATAAAGAGCAAGAAGAAATAATAACAAATTGTGTAAATTGTATAAAACAACAAGCAGAAAAAGATAATTCTGAAGCTATGTATTTTTATGGTAAAATATTATTAAATGATAAAAAAATGGAAGAAGCTGCAAGTTTTATAAAAAAGGCATCAGACTTAAATAATGGATATGCTACATTAGAATATGCTTGTATGTTGCGTGACGGTATTGGTGTAAAACAAGATTTAATAGAGGCCGAAAAGTATATTTTTAAAACATCTAAACTTATTACAGATACAGATAGACTTATGATTGAACAATATTATTTATATAAAAATTATGGGGAAAATTTAGAAAGTTTATATGAAGCCTACGATAGTATAAATCATAAAAATACTCAATTTAATGAAGACTATAAATTTAGTGGTAGGTATACAAAAGGAAGAGAATACCGTATTCTTCCAACAGCTGCTGGAGCATATAAAATTCCAGAGATGCAATATGAATATGCTAATCTACTATTGACTGGTGAAGAAAATTGTATTAAAAAAGATGAAACTGAAGCAGCTAAGTATTTTATAGAATTAATTGATAATAAATATAATAAAGTTATTGATAATAATATATATAAAAATTCATTAAATAAATTAATTGAATTATTAATTAATAATAGTTCTATTTTAGAACCAGAAGAAAAAGTAAAATATTATAAAAAGGCCGTAGAAATTAATAATGATTATGCCAAGTATAAACTTGCTGAATGTTATAAATATGGTTTAGGTGTAAAAAAAGATGAGGAAAAAGCAAATGATTTAATTAGTAAAGTACCTAATGAAATTAAAGTAAATATTAAAAAAAAAGAAAAAGAAAATAAATTATATTTAGAAAATAAACAAAATAAAACCCCAGAAGAACTAATTATGTTAGGTAATTATTATGAAAATAGTTTGAGTATTGAACAGAATAAGAAAAAAGCACAAAAATTTTATAGAGATGCAAAAAATACTTATAAAAAAAAAGCAAAAGAAAAAATAAATAGTATTGAAAAAGCTGAGGCAATGTATAATCTAGCAAAATGTTATGAAAATGGTATTGGAACGAGAAAAAATATTAAAAAAGCAAAAAAATATTATTTAATGGCTATTGAAAAACAAAATACAGAAGCCAATATTAAATATGCTAATATACTAATAAAAGAAGGAAAAAAAGAAGAAGCAGTAAAATATTTAAAGACTTTTGATTCCAGGAAAGAAACCAAAAAATCTGAAGAGCTTTTAAAAGAAATAGAAGAAGAAAAAAATAATAAAGAACAATTTGAAAATTATAAAGAATTAGTAAAACAAGGTGATGCTAAAGCAAAATACAATCTCGCAGAATGTTATGAAAATGGCATCGGAACTAAACAAGATTTTCAAAAAGCCACAAAACTATACAAAGAAGAAATAAAAAAGGGAAACTCCAAAGCAATATATAGAATAGCTCAATGTTATGAAAAAATTGCTAAAATAAAATCAGACGAAAAATATTTAGATAAAGCAATAAAGTATTATGAACGTTTAGAAAATAATAATGCAGAGGCTTGTTTTGCTCTTTCTAACATATATGGTAAAGGTATAAAAAAAGACGAAGATAAGGAATTTATTTATTGTAAAAAAGCAGCAGAAATAGGGCATTATAAAGCTTCTTATAAACTGGCCGTTAAGTACTATGATGAAAATGGTTTGTTACCGGATAAAGAATTGGCAAAATATTATTACGAAACAGCAGCAAAATTTGGTGGCAATAAAATAGCTCAAAAAAGGTTAAATGAATTAAATGCAGAGGAAGATAAAGAAGAAAATAATAATATTGATATAGATGATAATAAGAGTAATAAAGACGAAAAACAAGAAGATAGGCAAGAGGATAAACAGGGAAAAATAGAATTATATAAATTAAAAGCTAATAATCTTTACCGTGGTATTGAAACTCCTATAAATAAAAAAGAAGCAGCAAAATATTATAAAATGGCAGCAGATGAAGGTGATATAGACTCTGCCTATATTTATAGTATAATGTTAAAAAATGGTGATGGAATTGAAGAAAATAAAAAAGATGAAGTAAAATACTGTAAAATAGCAGCAGATGAAGGTAAGGAAAAAATAGCTGAATTTAATTACGCCGAAATGTTATATAGTGGCGATGGAGTTGAACAAAATAAAGTAGCAGCAGCAAAATATTACAAGAAATCAGCAGATAAAAATCATACTATGGCTATGTTTAAATATGCAAAAATGTTATATAATGGTGATGAAATTGAACAAAATAAAGAGGAAGCAATAAAATATTATAAAATGGCAGCAGAAAAAGAGCAAATTGATGCTATGTATGATTATGCAAATATATTAGAAGAACAAGGTGATATAGAATCTTCAATTGAGTATTATAAAAGAATAAAAAATAAAATTAAATTTAATAATGGTAAATATTTATTTTATGTTGATGATATTAATCATAAGGATCAAAAAATAGAAAATTTACAACAAAAAATTGATAATTTAAATAGTTTAATTAATGATGATGAAAAAAAATTAGAGGGAGCGAAAGAACATTACGAAAAAGGCTTAAAATATAGTAAGGAAAAAAATTACAGAATGTCAAGAGTATCTTTTGAGCTTGCTACAACAAATTATAAAGAACTGGCAGATAAAGGCAATATTGAAGCTATATATTATTATGCCGAAATGTTATACAATGGATACGGAGTTAATAAAAATAAAGAAGAGGCAGCAAAATATTATAAAATGGCAGCAGATAAGGGTCATACTAAAGCTATATTCAACTATGCCATAATGTTGGATAGTGGCGATGGTATAGAAAAAAATAAAGAAGAAGCTGAAAAATATTTTAGTAAATTAGAAAAAAATGAATTTAATATAGAAAATACAGGATTGATTATTGATATAATAAGTGAAAAAAATCCACTAATAGCTATTAAATATTATAGGAGATTATTAAATATTATTACAGAAGATAAAAAAGAATATATAAAGACAAAAATAAAAGATTTAACAGAAAAAGTAAAAAATGATTTAATTGAGGAAAATAATAAAATTTATAGCAATCATATAGTAGAAAATAGTGAAACAAAATTTTTAGGTGATTTAATATCAAAAGAAAATAAAGCAGAATTTTTCTCCTATGCAATAAAAATAGCTTCAGAACTTAGAAATTTACATTCTAAAGGTATAACTTGCAATTATATAAGCCCAAAAAATATAACTATTAGTAATAAAGCCGAAATTTTAAGTTCTCTTGAAAATCCGATTACAAATTTTAAGGAATTACTTGGAGTAAAATGTGAAGCTCCAGAAACTGAAGATAAAAAAAATTTTACAGAAAAAAGTGATGTTTATTTATTAGGTCCTATATTTATTGAGTTATTTACTGATTACCAAATTAATAAATTAGAAGATTATCATAAATTCTCAACAAAAGAAATAAATGAAATAGCAAAAAGTATAAATTTGAAAAAATTTTTACCAGATCAAATTAAATGTAATAAAGAAATAGAAAGGGAAATAAAAAAACAATTATTTAAATTATTTTATGGTATTTTACAGTCAGACCCAAATAAAAGATTTACTTCTGCTGAAGTAGTAATGGAATTATCAGAATTAATAAAAATATTTGAAAAAACAAATGTAGCTAATAAAAATAATAAAGAAAATAGAAATATAAATTTCAAAGAAGATTTAAAATTAGATGAAGAAATTTTCTTTAACTTAAATATTTTTAATGAAGAAATCATAGAATTTAAAATGCAAGAATTTCAAAAAGAATTGAATTTCTTAATTGATAATACTTTATCAGAAAAAGCAAAAAAATGTTTAGAAATTATATTAAAAATTGCAAATGGAAATAAGATAGATATAAAAACCGATATAGAATATTTAAATAATTTTAGAGAATTAGAATCTGACAAAAATTTTGAACTAGAAAGCTCTACTATATCTATAATGTTTAATAAGTTAAAGAAATTAAAAATAGCTAAAGAAATACGAGATCTTGACAAAAAAAGATTAGAGTTAGATAAAACTATAAATGCTATAAACAATAATAAATATCGCGAGAAAGAATTAGAAGAATTAAAAAATTCTAAATATTTATTAGATTATAGAATAGAAAAATTAAAAGAAATTTTAAATAATATAAATTTAATACAAATTAAAGAAAATTCAAAAGTTTTACCATTAGATTCAAATAATCAAAATATAGAAAATTTTAAAAATATTTGTTTAAATGGAGAAGTTGCTGATGTTGAAATTATGATTAAAAAAAATAAAGAAAATATAATTAAAGAAATAAATAAACAGGATGAAAAAGGTAAAACTTTACTTTATAAAATCTTTGATAAAACAATAATGAGACCAAATGATATAAAAATAGCTATAATATTAATAAAAAATGGTGCAAATTTTGGAACAGAAAAAAATTTGGTACAAATATTTAATAAAAACTTAAATAAAAATTTAAAAAAAGTAATAGAAAAAGCTGGAGTTGATACTCATGAAAAAGAAGTTAATTTAGGAATAAATAATTTTAGAACTTTGAATTTAAAATTACAAAATATTAACAAAGAAATGGAAAGTAAAGAACATAAATATTATTCTATAATAAAAATAGAAATGAATTAAATAGTTATATTAGATTAAATAATGATATTTCTCTTAAAGATTTATCTGAAATTGGAAATAGTATATATTAATTTTTTTATTTAATAATATATTAACCTCAATCTTGTTTTTGCTCTAAGAATATCGTATATCTTTTAGATTGTGGTAAAAAAAATAATTTTATAGTCATTATTTATAAAATTATATAAATATATCTAAATACAAATTTTGTATTTAGATTAAACTAAATATCCCGTATGCTTGTATCAGGGTTTGTTTATTTTTAGCTCCATCTAAATTATACAAAAATCACTACATTAAGAAGTATAATTAAGAAAATAAAAAAATGTAAATAACAAATAATCTAATTTTTTAAGATTTATTATTGCAAAATATCATTTTTATAATTATATTATAAATATAATTTTAATAAATTCAAAATGATACAAATAGGAACTTTAAATAATGGTATAAGGGTAGTTTGTGATTACATTCCAGATGTCGAAACTGTAACAACGAAAATAATAGTTAAAGCAGGTTCAAGAAATGAAACTACAAGTAATAATGGCATTTCTCACTTTTTAGAACATATGGCTTTTAAAGGTACAACTACTAGAAGTGCAAAACAAATAGCTTATGATTTTGAAAATATTGGAGCTAGCTTTAATGCCTATACATCTAAAGAAACTACAGCCTATTATAGTAAAAACCTTAAAGATTATACAGAAAAGGCTGTTGAAATTTTAGTTGATATGTTAGATAATTCAACATTCGATGATGAAGAGTTGGAAAGAGAAAGAGGTGTAATTTTACAAGAATTAGCAATGACTAATGATTCACCTGATGATATGATTTTTGAGTATTTTTCAAAAACAGCTTTCAAAAATCAACCATATGGTAGAAGCATATTGGGACCTGCCAAAAATATAAAAAAATTTACAAAAAAAGATTTTCAGGAACATATAGAAAATAACTATACTGCCAATAATATGGTATTAAGTGTTGCAGGCAATATTACTATTGATGAAGTAATAAAAATAGCAAATAAATACTTTATAAAAGAAAGAAAAAATAAAATAGCTAATCTTAAAGAAGCTAAATATACGGCAGATTTTTTTGCAAAAGATAAAAAATTGGAACAGGTACAATGTATAATTGGTTTTAAAGGCATTTCATTTTATGATAAAAGTAAATATAAAGTTTCTGTTATGAATCATATTTTGGGTTCTGGTATGTCTTCAAGATTATTTCAAGATATAAGGGAAACAAGAGGTTTATGCTATTCTATTTGTTCTTTTAACGATGCTACTTTTGATACTGGTACTTTTATGATATATACAGGAGTTGATCCTATAAATACTAATAAAACTATTGATGCTATAGCAGAAGAAATTAAAAAAATGATTGATAATGTTAATGAAGATGAATTAAAAAGAGCAAAAGTTAAATTAAAATCAAGTATACTTATGGCTTTAGAAAATACAACTTCAAGAGCATCTGGTAATGGTTCTGATATACTATTGTATAATAGAGTAATAAATAAAGAGGAAATAATACAAGAAATTGATAGCACTAATATTAAAGATGTTAAAGAAAATTTGGAAAAAATCGTAACTTCTTCTGAACCTGCTATTGCTTTATATGGAAAAATAAAAGATGTTTATGATTATGATAAAATAAAAGAAAAATTCAAATTTTAATTTTAATTTCTCTATTTAAGAATAGAGAAATTAAAATTATAAAAAGATAATTATTTACCACCCATAGTTCTAGAATTTTCTTCGCTTCGTTGATTTAAAATATCTTCGGTAATTGCATTTTCAGCACTACTGAGAGTTTGGGATTCATCTGAAGCAATTTTATTATCAAATAAATCAGTGGCATTAGCGATATTACTACTAAGTAATTCTTTTTGATTTTTACTATTATAAATGTCTAGACTATCTTTTATTTCCGGATATTCTTCAGCCATATCTTGTAATTGTTGCATTAATACATCATCTTCAATTTTTAACCTTTTGTCAGAAAGTAAAGTCTTAATTACTTCTGGATTTTTATTTCTAGCTGCCAAATGAAGTGGAGTATCATTACGAAAATTTTTTGCATTTACATCTATTCCTTCCTTAGTAAGTAAAAGTTCAACCACTCCTCGGTTTCCACTTCTAGCCGCATAATGAAGTGGAATCTCACCAAGAAAATCCTTCGCATTTACATCTATTCCTTCCTGAGCAAGTAAAAGTTTAATTACTTCTGGATTTTCGTTTTTAGCCGCCAAATGAAGTGGAGTAGTATTCAGCCCATTTTTTGCATTTACATCTATTCCTTCATGAGCAAGTAAAAGTTTAATTACTTCTGGATTTTCGTTTTCAGCTGCACAATGAAGCAGATTATTGTTACTAAAATTCTTTGCATTTACATCTATTCCTTTCTGGGAAAGTAAAAGTTTAATTACTTCTGGACTTCCATCTCTAGCCGCTAAATGAAATGGAGTATCTCCATCCTTATTTTGTACATTTACATCTATTACATCATGAGTAAGTAAAAGTTCAATTATTTCTTGGTCTTTGTTTTCAGCCGCCATATGAAGCGGAGTATTACCATCATACTCATTCTTTGCATTCACATCTATTCCTTCCTGGGAAAGTAAAAGTTTAACTGCTTCTTGGTCTCCATTTTCAACTGCACAATAAAGTGGGGTTTGGCCGTTATCATTTTGTACATTTATATCTATCCCTTCATGAGCAAGTAAAATTTTTAAAATTTCAATATTTTTTTTTTCAATTGCAACTTCTAATGGTGTTTTTTGCCCACCAATATTATCATATGTTATAATATTTACATCTATATTTGGATGTTCAAGTAAAGTTTTGATAATTCCAATATTTCCTTTTTCAACTGCAATTTCT
>CATOJU010000020.1 GCA_951800555.1 uncultured Rickettsiales bacterium
ATAAAAATTTTTGTCTTTTTTATAATATTTTTATAAAAAATTTTTATGCGATATATCTAATAATGTCTACAGTTTTTTATTACAAAATTAATATAAATATAAAATATTAATAAATTGTTTTTAAAAAAAATAAATAAATACAATAGAAAGCATAATTATTTGCTCAATTATTTATTATAAATAATAATCAAGGCAGGTTTTATTATCATTTCAAAAATGAAAGAAAAAACAAAATTCCTATTACAGAATTTTTCAATCTGTTTCTTTAAAAACCTTTTATTTCTGAAGAAATACTTAGTATTAGTTCTCACGCGAAGCTTAAAAGCAACGCAAGTTAGTCTTATTTTATCTGCTCATAGTATTTCTTCAATTTTAATTCAAGTTCCATTAGGAGTTTTATCGGATTGTTTAGGTTCTAAAAGATTATTAATTTATTCTATACTAATTTTAATAATCGGATATACTGTTGTTTTATTTAATAAAAGTTTTTTTAGTTTTTGTCTAATTTATGCTTGTTTTGGCATATATGATACAATATATTTTTCTGCAAGGGAATCTTTATTTTATAATGGTTCGAAATATTTAAATCTAAAAGATAGTATTCCATATTATAGAAATTTAACAAGAATAATTTCATTTTTAGCTTTATCAATTGCTGCTTTTTTTGCAGGAAAATTTATATTAAAAGATTTAAATTTAGCATTAAAAATAGATATTTTTATATTGATAATATATTTGCTTATAATAACTTGGATTAATGGAAATGAAAATCCTAATATTAAAAAATTAAATAAAAACTATATAAAATCACTAAAAAATGGTATTAAATATGTTACAAAACATAGGACTTTAGCAGAATTTATTGTATTTGAAGGAATTTGGGCTTCAATAACAGCTATATTTATTGGTTTTTGTCCCGTATTTTATAAAGAAATGGGAATAGCAGAAAATGTTAATATTATGGTAACTATTCAAATTGCAATTATAGCAACAACACAATTATGTTTTATTAATATTTTATATAAAAAAACAACATTTTATAATCGTATTATGTTTTTTATGGTGGGGGCTATTTTTGGTATAATTTCACTTTATTTATATAAAAGTATATTTGCCTATATATTAAATATTTTATGTTTACTTTGTACTCAAATAGCTGAAATATTAATATATACAACAGTTCAAGAATTAATCCCTAGTAAATCAAGGGCCTGTATAACAGCTGTTAAAAGTTTTGTTAACTCAATATTTAAATTAATATTTTTATATATTCTGGGATTTTTATTCAAAAGTTATAATTATAGAATTAGTTTTTTAATATTATTTATATTCTATTTTATATGTTGTATATTTTTTATTTATGTATTTCACAATGATGAACATTTAAGAAAAAAGAATATTAGAATATTAAATAAATAGTTATCAATTATAATTTTTAAATACCTCTTCCTTTTCCTTGTGATGCATCTTTTGCGTGCATCATATTTACCCAATAACCAGCATCATTTTGTGTTTTTAATGTTTCAGCATGTTGCATTAAATAGGAAACTTTTTGCCCCAAAATCATAGCAGTCCAACGACCTACTGGTTTTACCATCCCAACAATTTCTTTTTTTTCAAGATCAGGATCTAAATCTATATCCTGATCTCCAATTCTTGGTAATCGTTGAACATTTTGTAATTTTATTACATTCTCTCTAGCCTTTTGTTTTTCAATATCTTTATCCCTATACATAATATCATTTCTTGATGAAGGAATATATGGTTTTTCCTTTTTATCCTTTGGACGAATCATTTTTATTAAGGCTTCATATTTTCTTATCATATATAAAAAAAACAAAGCCATAACTATTCTTATTATAGTTAGTATTATAAATACTATAGCTGTTAGAGAAATAAAAACAATTATTATTTTACCCATTTTAATTGAAATTTACGTAGAATAATTGTTTTTTAAAATCTTTTTTTTGGGCCCATTCTAAATATTCTTTGACATTTTCATTATCCAATGCAACTTTTTTATTTTTATTAATATCTAAATTTTCAAGAATTTGTCTTCTTTTTTGAATTAAATCATCTTCACTACCAGGCTTCGATGGTAATAGTGGCTGTCCTCCTCCATTTATACAACCACCTTTACAATTCATAACTTCTATATAGTGATAATCTTTATATTTAGCGCTACTTAAAAATTCTTTTACATTTTTTGGACTTGAAATTACAGCTATTTTTAATTTTTTACCAGCAATTTCAACTTCTGCTTCCTTAAAATTAATTCCATTTTCTTCTATATTTTTATAATTTAATCCATCAAAATCTTTATTTTCAAGTTTTCTTTTTACAACTCTCAAAGCAGATTCCATAACTCCACCACTTTTTCCATATATTACAGCACCTCCTGTATATTCTGAAAGATTATCTGCTTCACTTTCTTCAATATTTGCAAAATCTATATTACTTTCTTTAATCATTTTTCCCAATTCTCTAACTGTCAAGACATAATCAACAGCTTTCATATCATTATAAATATAAATTTCATCTTTTTTAGAAGTGCAGGGCATTATTGAAACAACTATTATATTTTTTGGATTAATAGAATTTTTTTCTGCCCACCAAGTTTTAAAAGCCATACCAGAATGAATATGTGGGGACATTGCTGTTGTTAAATTATCTATAATTTCTGGAGTATATTTTTTTACAAAATTTACCCAAGAAGGGCAACAAGCAGTAAACATTGGTAAATTTTCATTTTTTTCCAATCTTTCTATTAATTCTTCTGCTTCAATTATACTTGTTATATCCGCCCCAAAATTTACATCAAATACTTTTGAAAAACCTAATAATTTAAGGCAAGTATTAATTTTTTTTTCTACATTTATATTATGTTCTAATTTAAATATTTCATTTATTGATGCTCTAACCGATGGAGCATATTGAACTATTACAGTTTTAGTTTTGTCTTGAATTAAATCTTTAACTTCATTAATATTTTCTTGTTCTTTCATAACATTTACAGGACAAACAAGGGTACATTGGCCACAATTAACACAGGGATTTTCTTCTGAAAAAACTATATATCCATCTTTGCCTTTTCCTTCCATTTTTAAATGACAAATTCCTATACTATTACATTTTTGAACACATTTTGTACATTTTATGCATTTATCTTTGATAAATTCTATTGAATTACCTTTTTTAATTATATTTATATTATTATCCATATTATTGATTGAAAAATTATTTATTTTTATTTTAAAAATGTTATTATTAAAATCAATTGTTATTTTTAGCTATAGATATTAAAATTTTTACTTAAAAGATTTCTTGTTTTATTGTATGTTTATCTTTATATAAAAATTTTGTATATTTATATAATAAAATAGTCTGTATTTATATGTAAAATAGATTTATATATAATACATATATACTTAAAAAGTATTGAAAAATCAATGTTTTTTTATAATCAAGAAAAATCAATCAAATATTATGTCAAGGATTTTTTTAATTAAAAATTAAAATTTTATACTTGTAATAATATTTTATATTATTATATTAATATTTAATATTTTAATAAAAGGTTTTATATGAAAAAAGTATTATTATTACCAGCGATAAGAGAAAAAATAGCAACTGCTTTTAAAAAAGCAGATGAAGGTTCGTTGTCGGAATTTTATAAAATTTTAGATGATACAGAGTTTTCTGGCGAGTTAGAAAAAGATTATTCTGAAATAGAAGAAGTAATTAAAAATACATTAGCAAAATTAGGATTAACTAAAGTTTTAGAAGAGTTTATTAAAATATCATTTGATAAAAAACAAGAAAGAGATACAAAAGTAAGTTCTAAAATATCAATTCAAGAGTATATAGATAGAGAAGATTGGAGAATTAATGCTAATGCAAATACAGGATATAGTAATGCTGGTCTTGTAAATAATATTTCAGGAAAATTAATAGCTAATTATTGGTTAGATAATGTTTATAGTGAAGAAGAGGGAATGGCTCATAGGGATGGCGATTATCATATTCATGATCTTGATTGCTTGACTGGTTATTGTGCAGGTTGGTCTTTAAGACAATTATTAGATGAGGGATTTAATGGTGTAAAAGGTAGGGTTTCGGCAAAAGCTCCAAGACATTTTAGAACTGCGCTTGGACAAATGGCAAATTTTCTTGGAATTTTACAATCTGAATGGGCTGGTGCTCAGGCTTTTAGTAGTTTTGATACTTATCTTGCTCCTTATGTTTTTAAAGATAATTTAACTTTAAGAGAAATTAGAGAAGCTATAACTAGTTTTATTTATAATTTGAATGTCCCAGCAAGATGGGGGCAATCTCCTTTTACAAATGTTACCTTGGATTTTACAGTACCAGAAGATTTAAGAAATCAAATACCAACTTGTAATAGTATACATTTATTTAAAGGCGTTGAAAATCAAGATTTATTAAAAAAAGCGAGAGCTAGAGGTGTCAATTCTTTAGAAGAACTGACATATAAACATTTTCAGCAAGAAATAGAAATGATTGATATTGCCTATTATGAAGTTATGACAAGAGGAGATGAAGATGGCCAACCATTTACTTTTCCAATTCCTACAGTGAATATAACTGAAGACTTTGATTGGAATAGCAAAGCCGCAGATGCTTTATTTGAGAATACTGCAAAAGTAGGAAGTTCCTACTTTCAAAATTTCATAGGAAGCCAATATATGAGAAATGAAGCTGGTGAATTAGTACCAAACCCAGAGGCATATAAACCAAATGCTGTGAGGAGTATGTGTTGCCGATTGCAGTTGGATTTGAGAGAATTATTAAAAAGAGGAAATGGATTATTTGGATCAGCTGAAATGACAGGATCAATTGGTGTTGTTACTATTAATATGGCAAGACTTGGTTATTTATGTAAAGATAATAAAGATGCTTTATTTTTTAGACTAGGCAGATTGATGGAACTTGCAAAATCAACACTTGAGAAAAAAAGAATTTTCGTTCAGGATTTATATGAAAGAGGATTTTATCCATATACAAAAAGATATTTGAAAGGTTTTAAAAATCATTTTAGTACTATAGGTGTTAATGGTATGAATGAAATGATTAGAAATTTTAGTCACGATAGGTATGAAATTACTTCTGAAGAAGGAATTAAATTTGCAGTCGAGGTACTTGAATTTATGAGAAATAAATTAAAAAAATTTCAAGAAGAAACTGGAAATTTATATAATCTTGAAGCTACACCAGCAGAAGGAACTACATATAGATTTGCAAAAATTGACAAAAAAAGATTTCCAGATATAATCCAAGCCGGATTTAATGAAAACATTTATTATACAAATAGTAGTCAAGTTCCTGCAAATTATACAGATGATCCATTTGAAGCTTTAGATTTACAAAATGATTTACAATGCAAATATACTGGTGGAACAGTTTTGCATTTGTATATGAGTGAAAGACTACCAAATGGTGAAAGTGCAAAAAATTTAGTTAAAAAAGTTTTAACTAATTATAAATTACCATATATAACTATAACTCCAGTGTTTTCTGTTTGTCCTACACATGGTTATTTGAATGGTGAACAACATGAATGCCCGCATTGTAGTAAAAAAACGCAAGTATGGACTAGAGTAATGGGATATCATAGACCATTTGATAGCTTTAATATAGGTAAAAAAGGTGAACATATGGAAAGGGTATTATTTAAAGAATGTAAATGTGGTAGTAAAAAATAAAAAAATTTTATAATATAAAATTCTTAAAAAAAGTAATCCACTAACTTAATTGATGGATTACTTTTTTGTTATTTTTATTTTAAAAATACCACATACTTTTTGGATTTTTAAAATAAATTTATTATAATCGTTATTTTATAAAAAAATTTGTATAAATAATAATCTAAACACAAAAATTTGTGTTTAGATTATTATTGTTTTTTTATTTTAGACAAAAAATATTTCTGTCATTAAATAATTAGATAGTAAAATTAGTATAGATGCTGTAACTATTGCATTTATTGTTGCTTTTCCTACACCAGCGGCTCCACCTTTTGAATAATATCCGTGATAACAGCCTGAAATAGCTACTATAAATCCAAAAACTACTGATTTAATTAATCCAGAATAAATATCTTCCGCCTTTAAAAAATTTATAGTATTGTTTAAGTATAAAGATAAATCAAAGCCTAGACTCCAAACACTAGCCATAGTTCCACCAAAAATTCCTATTATATCAGCTATTAATACCAAAAATGGCATAAAAATTGTTGCAACAAAAATTTTAGGAAAAATTAAATATTTATATGGTGATGTTGATAATGTATAAAGTGCATCTATTTGTTCCGTTACTCTCATAGTTCCTATTTGTGCAGCAATTGAAGTACTAACTCTGCCAGCGACCATAAGACCAACAAGTATTGGGGCTAATTCTCTTGTTATTGCTAAAACAACTATTGCTGGTACTGTGCTTTCAGCACCAAACCTATTACAACCAGCATAGGTTTGCAATGCCATTACGCCTCCTGTAAAAATTGCAGTTGCTGCAACAACTGGTAGAGAATAAAAGCCAATTTCCATAAATTCAACGCCTATTGATTTAAAATACCATTTTTTACTGAAAATGCTTTTTAACGATTTAAAAATGAATATATTAAATTTTCCAATATTAAGGAAAAATTTAGAAAATATTTTTATATAAAATTGTCCTGTTTTTTTGCAAAATTTTTTCATAATTATAAATTATATATTTTATATTTAACTATATTAGTAAAAAAATAAAATACAAGAAAATTATTAATATTTCGTATTGTATAAATGGGATTTTGGTTAGTGTTTATTCTATATAATTTAAAAAAGCAATTGACAATTATAAAAAAATCCCTTAAAATTAAAAGAAACTAATATTTTATGAATAAAATTATAGCAATAGATGGACCAACAGCATCTGGGAAAGGAACTTTAGCAAAAAGAATAGCAAAACATTTTAATTTACCTTATTTAAATACAGGTGGACTTTATAGGACAATTGCATTATATATGATTAATAATAATTTAGATTATAACAATAAAAAAGAGGTAATAAATATTCTTGATAAAATTGATTTTAATGATTTAGAAAATCCAAATCTATATATAGAAGAAATAGGTAATGTAGCTGGTAAGATAGCGCCAATTAGTGAAGTTAGACAATTTCTTTTTAAATTTCAAAAAGATTTTGCTTATCAAGATAACGGGGCTGTTTTAGATGGTAGAGATATAGGAACAGTAATTTGTCCTGATGCTAAATATAAATTTTATATAACCGCATCTCTGGAGGAAAGAGCAAAAAGAAGATTTGAAGAAATGAAATTAAAGAAAAAAAATGTTGATTTTAATAAAATTTTTGCTATATTAAAAGATAGAGATAAAAGAGATTATGAAAGAAGCAATTCACCTCTTAAAAAGGCAGAAGATGCAATTGAAGTTGATACAACTAATATGGATAAAGATGAGGTTTTTAACTATGTTTTATCTCTAATAAATATATAAAATTATTAATAAAATAATAGGAAAAATATGACAAAAAATTTTAAAAAAAATTAAAGATGATTTTAAAAAAGTAAAAATTAATAAAGCTGAACAAGAAGAAATAATAAATAATTGGTTTTATATTTCTGTTTCCTCTAAAGGAAAAGCAGGTTTAGAAGCAACAGTTGGTTTTTTAATTGAATATTTAGGGGCTGATATACATAAAAAAATAAAAAAGATAACATGTCATCTGGTGAATTGGCGGTTAAAAGAATAGAAGAAGGAAACGGTGATATAAGAATGTTAAAAATGTTAACTGAAGCTAATGATAGTAGTAATAAAAAAAATTCTTGTTTATTGATTTAAAATATTATAAAATTTTAAGGATTTTTTAATTTTATTTTTTATGCCATCTTTTATACTATAAATATCAATTAAATATTCACCATCATTTAAATTTGTACTTCCAAATCTTATATTATCAGCCAAACTAACCCAATATCTCAAATCAGCTTTATCGGTATTGTTTATAATTTTTGCAGCAGTTTTATATGAAATTAAAGCGGTAGTAAGTGTAGTAAAATTAGGATTTTGTCTATATATTTGATAAGCAGAAATTAAAGCTGTTGAATGTTTTGTTATAGATTTTGTAGCAATAGTTGAATACAAAAGTTTAATTTTATTATTAAATTCATTACGAGCTATATTTGAATTAGGATTTAAAATTACAATAGGGAATTCAGCAATTTTTTCTTTATTTATATTAAATACTTCAGCTATAAAATTATTTTTTATATTTTTTTCCTCAATATATGGTAATTCGAATTCAATTAATGGTAAATTATTTTTAGATTTTCTTAAAGCTAACAAAGCAAAAGAAAGTAAATCTAAAGTATTAGTATCATCGTTTTCGATAATTAATTTAATATTTAAAAATTCAAGAGGAATATCAATCCTAAAAGTTTTAATTTTTTTTTCAGCAATAAAATCATCTTTTAAAATTATAAAAAAATTATCTTTTTTATTTTTTGACAAGTTTTTGATTTTTTTGTCCAAAAAAATTAATAAATCATTAGAAAATTGTGTACTTTCTATATAATTATCTTTAATTTTATCAATATTCATTTTATAAAAATTATTATAATTTTTTTCAAATAATTCACTTTTTTTATTAAAAACTGAGTAAATATTGTAATTTTTTAGCAAAACATTTTTTGCGTCTTTATATAATTGTAATGCAATTTGATTATTTTCAAAATTATTAAATTTTTCATGTATAAAAGCACCCCAAACTTTTGCAACTAAATCATCTTTATAGGTAGATTTTCCATTATATTCTTTTGTAAAAGAATCTAATAAACTATTCCATTTTATTATATAATTTCTACTAGCTCCTAAATGTTCCATTTTTTCTTTATAATTTAATATTTTTTCAGGAACAACTATAATTTTTTCATCAATTTTATTAGAATAGGATTCGTATTTTCCTGTTAAATATAAATTATAATTAATTAAAGATAAATAAAAATTTAATAGCGATCTTTCATATTTTTCACAATAATAAAAGTCTAAATTAGAATCAAGAATACCTTTTAATTTTCCACTTAATTCAATTGTTGATTCATCACAAATTTTTTGAGCTTCTTCAAAATATTTTAAAGCTTGATAATAATTATTTTTTAAGTAATAAACTGTTCCTTTTTCAACTTTATTTAAAAAATTGTCTTTTTTCTTTTTATAGAAATTTTCATCCTCAACAATTTTTTCAGCTAAACTGTAATTATAGTTTTTTAAATTTAATAATAATTTGTGTTGATTTTCCCTATAATTAATATTTACACAAGCTGATAAAACAATTAATAATACTAAATTTTTCACCTAATTAATAAAAATAATTATTTAAAATAATTTTACCAAGCATATTTATTTCGTTTTGAATATTTACTCGTTTTAAATCTAACTCTTAAAACTTCTTCGTTAGTTTCAATATCAGTCATTCTTAAATTAACAGTATAATTTTTTACAGTTTTTTTGCCTAAAATTTCAGGTTTCATTCTAACATCTCCAAATATAATTAAATCAGCTCCAGAAGCTTTTCCTATGTTTTTGGCCTGTTTTAAATCAACCATACCATCATTTTGATATTGAATTTCTTTTAATAATTTTTCCCTTGCTTCTGCATCAATTAATATAAAATCACCATTATACGAAAATTCTTGCAATAATTCGTCATTTAAGTCTCCAATTGGAAAATATGCTTCTGAAGTTTGATTTTGGAAATCACCAACAAATAATTTTGCTTTTCTACCCAATTTTCTCAAATAGTTTTGAAAACCTTTATGATTTTTTATTTGTTTTAAAATATCTTGAACTGCTAATTCAGTATCTTTCAGAACCCAGTTATCGGTTATGGACATAGCTAAATCATCAGCTTTATCAACAGTGACTCTTTTAGTTTTTATTTTAGGAGCACATGCATTTAATAATATACAAAATCCAATAAAATATAATATTTTTTTCATAATAATACCGTTATTAAGTTACTATTCTATAAATTCATCAAAATTTTCCTCTATATATTCACGAATTCTTTCAATAGCTTTACTATAAATTTGTTCTTTACTTCTACCTGTTTCCAAGAATTCAAATTTTATAAATCCAGAGTTTTTACCATTTTTTAAAATATCTATATTAATATTTATTTTATATCTTTCAAAACCCGGTACATTAATATAATCTTTTATCATTTTTAAATCTGCTTTTACAATTTTTACTGAATTATCAATTTTTTCCGTAATATCCAAATCATTTTTTACTAAAATATCTTTTATAGTAGATTCCAAAGAATCATAGGGTTCATTTACTTTTATAAAATATAGTGGTAAATTATTTTTTTTATCATTTTTATTTTTTATAACTTGTCTATAACTAATATCTTCTTCTAACTCGTCACCTGTTAGAAATAAATATTTTTTATTTAAATTTTCTCTTTCTTGATATAATTTTTCTAAATTTAATGAAGAATTATAACTATTTTCTTGTATTAATATCTTCATTTTTTCATCAATTTTATCAATTTCTTTTTCAATGTTTTTTGCTGTTTTTATTTTATCTAAAATAGCCATAGCATAAAAATTTTTACCATCATTATAGGTTTTATTTATAATAACACCATTCAAAATGCCAGATGTTTCATCTTTTAATTCATTAAATGTATCCTCTAATACAATATCATTATCATTTATAATTATATTAGCAAATTTAGAATTAACTTTTGTTTCAAAAATTTTTTGTATATTATTTCTTGCATCTATTTTTGCTGCATTTAATGTATTGCCATTACCGGTTGCACATAGCAGATTTTTATTACAAAATTTATCAATATCAATTATCCATTCAGGAATGTTTTCAGCAAAAACATAATTTGCAAAAAATAAAAGAAATATAAAAAATTTTTTATTCATTATTTTTTATTAATTTATTCTTAACTTCTTCTTTAATATCATCCATTTGAACTTTTCTAAACATTCTATCTAATGATAAAT
>CATOJU010000021.1 GCA_951800555.1 uncultured Rickettsiales bacterium
CTATTAATATTTGCAAAAATTTAACATATTTTAATTTTTTTTAAAAATTTTAATTTTCATTTAAACAAAAAATAATTTGCAATTTACACACAATAAATTAATATAAAGCACATTATTAATATATAAAACAATGAATTTTTTAAAATCAGCATTTACAATTAGTATTTTTACCCTATTATCAAGATTTTTTGGTTTTTTTAGAGATATATTTTTTGCAAAATATTTAGGAAGCGGTCAATTAGCAGATGTATTTTTAACTGCCTTTAAATTACCAAATTTTTTCAGAAACATTTTTGCTGAAGGTGCTTTTAATTCTGCCTTTGTTCCAATATTTTCCAGCGAATTAGTAAAAGATGAAGATAATAAACCTTTAATAGAATTTTCAAGAAATATATTTTCTCTATTATTATATATATTACTTATTTTTACTTTTATAGTAGAAATTTTTATGCCATATATTATAAATATAATTGCTGCAGGATTTTCTGAAATACCTGGAAAATTTGAATTAACCATAGATTTATCAAGAATTACATTTTTTTATTTAATATTTATTTCATTAGTTAGTTTTATGTCTGGAATTTTAAACTCTATGAATAAATTTGCAGTAGTTTCAATATGTCCTGTAATTTTAAATATAACTTTTATTATATTTTCAATATTATCAACATATTTCAATATAAATATTGCACTTTTATTATCCTATGCCGTATTAATTGGCGGTATTTTACAATTTTTTTGGCTATTTTTCTTTACTGTTAAAGAAAAAATAATTTTATATCCTATTTATCCAAAAATTGATAATTTAACAAAAATATTCTTTAAAAATTTTTTTAATGGAATTTTAAGTTCTGGAATTATACAAATAAATTCAATTATTGACTCAATTATGGCTGCCAGAATAGCTGGCGCAATTTCGTTTATATATTATGCCGATAGAATTTCACAATTACCTTTAGCTTTAATTGGAACTGCCATAAGCATAAGTATTTTACCTTTATTATCTAAAAAAATCGCATTAGAAAATATTGAAGAAATAAATAAAACTCAAGAAGATGCAATATTTATAGGATTATTTTTAGGTTTACCTTGTATGGTTTGTTTGTATTTTTTATCTAATATTGCTATACCTGTTTTATTTGAAAGAGGTGCATTTACTCAAAATGATTCTTTTGCTGTAATAAGTTGTTTAAAAATTTACGCTTTCGCATTGCCAATTTTTATTGTTATAAAGATTTTACAAACTATATTTTTTGCCAATAAAGATACAAAAACACCGATGAAAGCTTCACTTTGCAGTTTAATAATAAATGTATTACTAAATATAATATTAATTAGATTTTTAAGCTATAGAGGAATTATATTATCAACTGTTTTAGCTTCTTTTGCTAATATCTCGATTCTTCTATTTATATTAATTAAACAAAAAAAAATATCATTTTCTAAAGTATTTCAATTACAATTAGTTAAAATTGTCTATTGTATAATTTTTATGATTATTTTTATGTGTTTTTTAAAGAAAATTATTATAGTAAATGTTGAAAATTTAATTTTATTAAAGTTATTTAAACTGGCTGTAATTGGTAGTTTATCATTGTTATTTTATTTTTATATAAGTTTTTTAATTGGATTAATTGACAAAAATTTACTGAAAAAATTTGTTAAAAAATAAAATTAAAATTTCTTGACTTTAGTTAAAAATTAGTGTATAATAATTATTAATTTTTAATTAAATTTTTAAAGATAAAAAATGCAGGAAATAACAAATACCTTAAAAAAAGAAAAAGAAATATTAATTAATTATAATAATAATTTTAAAAATTTGAAAGGTCCATATAAAAAAATACAAGATTGTATTAATTTTTTAGAACAAAATATTAGTCCTGGTATACTAAATATAGTGAAAGAGTATTACGTTCCAAATTATTCTAATTCCTCTATAATTAATAATATTATAAAATTACAAATTATTAAAAATATAGGGATAGACGAATATAATAATATTTATTTAAAAAACAACAATATAGAAGAACAAAATGAACAAAATTGCTTTTCATATATTAATGAAGTAAAAAAAGATGCGTTTAATGATTTTATAAATAGATTTTTTTCAAATATTATAAATTTTATCAAAAATGAAGAATGTACTTATGAAGAAGCTATAAATAAAGCATTAATATTAGAATATAGGGAAATAGAAGTAAATAATGAAGGAGCAATATTATTGTTAAAAAAAGATCCAAAAAAAAGGATTAATGAATTATTAGAAATGACTTTAAGACAAAAAGAAAATGATATTTATTATTATAATAATTTATTTAAAGCTTATCAATTTAATATGTCAAAAATATTTAACATATCATATAATGATTTAGAAAATCCCAAAATGGAATATATAAAAGAAGTTTTTAAAATTAACTTTAGAATTAGAAAAAATTTACCAATAAAAGATAATACTTTATTAAATGATATCCAAAAACAAACAATAAAAAAAATATTAAACCAAAGAGGGGAAGATACAAGTAGTATTTATATAAATTGTATAAAACCATTTTTATCAACTTATTTTAATGAAAGCGAAGATCCAATTCAAAATTTTTGTTTAGCAATAGATAATTGCGCTAGAAATGCAATGCCAATTAGCAATACTGAAGAAGACAGTTTTAAAAGAAAGATAAATAATTATATGAAAAATATGGATATAGATGATTTAAATATGTTAAAAGCTATTTTAACAATATCTGAAGTTAAACAAGCTTTAAATGATAAATCATATGGTGTAGTATTTCCAGATAAAATTGGTGATTTACTTATTAAACAAATAAATCAAATTAAAAATTCAAAAATTTCTATATTTTAACTGAATTACACTTGAAATTAATTTTATTCTTAACTACAATTCTAGTAAATAAAAATAAACCAATGCAATAAAAATTTACCTATAATCAGTAATTCATTGGATATTATTAATTTACTAGAATAAAGTAAATTAAAGTTGTAATTTCAAGAAATTATAATTAATATCTCTTTTTATTGTACAAAAAATTATTGAAAAATATTTATAAATTATAGTAGTCGTATTATTTTATAATAATATAATATTTTTTTTATTTTTAATATATTTTTAATTTAAAAAATAAGGCCATAGTTACATTAATAAAAAAAACAATCTCATAAAATTATAAAATTAAGATTTTTAAAATAATAAAAATCAAAATGTAACAATTTATATACTCAGTATTTTTAAAACAAACAATCCCAATACAAGTATTGACAACATTTAATTTTTATAAAAATTGTAAATAATAATTACAAATTCTTTTATACACATAGCCAACAGGATGCAGGATATTTCTAGAATAAAAAAACTACTAATTAATTTTAATTAATAGTTTTTCGTCCATAATATTTATTTAATCTCCTGTATAGCCTTCTGGAATTTCAATATTTTCAATAAATGGATCTTTCATACCAACTACATGATAGCCACCATCTAAGTGAACTACTTCACCAGTTATATTTTTTGACATGTCACTTATCAAAAATACTGCCGTTTTTCCGTTATCTTCTGGTGTTACATTTCTTTTTAATGGAGTATTAAGTTCACTATATTTTAACATATAATTAAATCCACCGATACCAGCAGCAGCAAGGGTTTTTATTGGGCCAGAAGAAATAGCATTAATTCTAATATTTTTTTCTCCTAAATCTACCGCCAAATATCTAATACTTGCTTCTAAAGTAGCTTTTGCAACTCCCATTACATTATAATGAGGAATAACTTTTTCAGCTCCATAATAAGTCATAGCTAAAATACTACCACCTCCAGCTTTTTCCATCAAAGGAACAGCTCTTTTAGTCAAAGCAATTAATGAATAAGCCGAAATATCCATTGTATTTTTAAAATTATCTCTTGTCGTATT
Source organism: uncultured Rickettsiales bacterium (assembly GCA_951800555.1). Taxonomy (GTDB): domain Bacteria; phylum Pseudomonadota; class Alphaproteobacteria; order Rickettsiales; family UBA1997; genus CATOJU01. Next base: position 3,924 of record CATOJU010000021.1, read on the forward strand.
GTAGAATTTACCTCTTAATTCATTTTTATCAGAAAAAGCAACAGAATGTACTAAGAAATCAAGTTTTCCCCATTCCTTTTCTAATTTTTCAAATACTTTGTCAATATCTTCATCCTTCGTAACATCACAATCTAATGTAATTTTTACACCTAATTCTTCCGCCAATGGGATTACTCTCTTCTGCCCAGCTTCACCTAAATAGGTTAATGCAATTTCTGCACCATTATTTACCAATTCTTTAGCAATACCCCAGGCAATGGATTTATTATTTAAAACACCTAATACTATTCCTTTTTTACCTTCTAATAATTTCATTTTAAGTTCCGTTGTTTTTAAAATTAATAACATATTTATATTATAATATATTAAATTTTATTTTCAAGATTTAATTATTTTTTGGTACAATTATTGTTATCTATTAGTATAATATTCATTTGTATTATAAATATATTCTTTTAATTTCCTATATTTAAACATAATTCAAGTCCTAAAACACGAATATACCACTTTATTTTAACATTATTTCCTTCAGGCAAAATCCATCAAATAGTAAAAAAAATTAGCGATATATCAATAAATTAGCTAATATATTTAATTATCTAATTATTTTTTAAAAAAATTCATAAAACTACGAATTAAAATCATTCGCAATATTCCTTGCAAGCTTAAATAATTCATTCATATCATCTTCTTCAGTAACCCTATTTTTTCTTTTAAAACCACATCTTAAACATTTATGCAAAATTACAAATTCGCCATTCTTTTGCAATATTTCAATAGGCTTCATAAGTCCACCACAATTACAAGCCCTATCCCCAGGATTTATATCAACATGCTTTGAATAAAAGCATTTAGGACAATGATTTGTGTATCCATTCCCTTCAACTTCATAACCACAATTTTCACAAATAAAACTTTCTACTATTTTAGTAAAATTTTTCATTAAACCTCCAAAAAAATTAAAAAATAGTTTTAATATAGAATTAATTATAATTAATTAAGTTTTTACTTTAAAAAATCAATATATTTTTTATTTAAAATCTCAATTTTTTAATACTATTGGAAAATTAAAAAAATTTAACTACATAAAAATCAACAAAAAATACATACTAATCAAAATAACTGGAGCAAAAGGAAAAATATCACTTTTTTTAAACTTTTTCCAGAAAAGACAAAATAAAAGTCCAATAATTCCAAGTAATAATATATAAACAGCAAAATTTTTAATACCCAAAAAAATCCCACAATTTGCTATTAATTTTGTATCACTCTCACCTAAAATTTTTTTGTTTTTAACATCTTCTACGATTATTTTTACAATTTCTATAAATACATAGTAAAAAAATGAAGAAAATAATGTAATTAAAGGATCTACAGGACTAAAAATAACATATAATATTGCAAAAATTGTTAATAATAATAATGATTGTATTGTAATTTCATAATATTCAATATCTATCATTGATATGGCAAATATCAAGCTAAATAACAATCCAAAATATAAAGAAATAAAGCCAAAACCAAATTTATAATATATTATAGAATACATAAAAAAATTAGTTAATTCAGCAATAAAATATTTTGGATTAATTTTTTCTTTACAATTTAAACATTTTCCTTTTTGGATAATAAAAGACAATATTGGAATTAATGATTTAGTATTTAGTCTTGTTCCACATTTAGGACAATAAAAATTTTTTAAATTAATTTTTTCATTTTTTTGCAATTGATAGGCTATTATTATAGAAATTTTTCCAATACAAGTTCCAAATATAATAAATAGTAAAAAAAACAAAATATTTGCAATCATTTTTAACTCCATAATTGATATATAGCAATTGCAGCAGCTACAGAAGCATTAAGACTTTCAACATCTTTTGAAATATTTATTTTATACAAAGCATCACAATTTTTTTTAATTAATTGTCTTATGCCTTTTCCCTCATTACCAATAATTAAACATAAATTTTCACTATTTGTTATAGTTTTAATATTTCTTTGTGCTTCGCCGGCAAGTCCTATTATAAAATAACCTATATTTTTTAATATTTCAATAGTTTTGTTAATATTTATTACTTCAATAATATTAATAATTTCACTTAAACCAGCTGAAGATTTAACTATTATAGCAGAATCTTTTGGGGAATTGTATTTAGTTGTTATTATGTATTTTATACCAAAAGCAGCTGCCGTTCTAATAATAGCTCCTATATTATGAGGGTCAGTTAATTGATCTAAAATTAATAATTTAGGTAGATTATTTTTATTATCGCATCTTTCATTAATAAAATCATAAAATTCAAGCGTTTTAGGATTTGAAACCAAAGCAACATAACCTTGATGATTAATAGATTCTAAAAATAATTTATTTAAATCATTATTATTTTTAAATTCAATTAAATTATTTACATTATTAATATCGTTATCTTTTATATATTTTTTTAGTTCTTCCACATTAGAAGTATAAATTTTAAAAAATTTTCTATTTTTATTTTTTAAAGCCAAAAATATTGGATGTTTTCCATAAATTAAAATTTTATTGTTATTCATAGTTTTTATTTAAAGTTAATACGATTATACCTTGTAATTTTTTTGAATTTTTTATATATTTTTTAAAATCAACATTAACAATTTTATTTTTTGCAGAACTGGCGTGCCTAAATATTAATTTATATTCGCTTAAATTATTAAAATATTTATAAAGTTTATTTTTTTCTTTAAATAAAAAGCCAGTATGTGTAACATCTAAATCTGTCCCAATTTTGTTCTTTATATGTTCTAAATTTTTAACTATAAAAATAATACTTTCATCTGGTAAATTTTTTATAAATTCTTCATTATTTACTATTATATCCAATGGAATATATTCTATTTTTTGCGATATAACTTTAAAATCATTTAACTTTTGTAATTGATTATTTGATTTTAAAAAATCATAGTATTCTTTATAATTTTTAATTATCCAAGATTTTTTATTTATTTTCACAGTTTTTGATTTGTAATTATTTGTAATATTTTTTGTAATATTTTTTACTAACAAATAGTTATTTGGTATCCAATCAACAGTTATAAAATGATTTCTATTTAAAAAATTCATATCTCCATTTTTATATTTAATTTTTTTTAAATTTTCGCTTAATTCATTAAAATTATTTGAAATATGAAATGCTAAAACTATTTCTATAAATGTAATACAATTAAAATTATTTACATCAAAAATAGGTGGTTCTACAAATATAGAATTTTCTTTATCAGTAAAATAATCTTTTCCAATAAAATTTTTACTTATATAATTTAATGATTGCCCATACAGACTGTCCATATTTAAATAATATTTTTTATATTTTTCAATTCTCAGATAAAATAAAACACTAATTAAAAAATAAATTGATATAAATATATAAGCAATATGTAGTATTTTTTTATAACTCATATTATAATGTATTTTGAATTTTATTATCTATAAATATACTTAAATTTGTATTATTTTCGTTTTTTTCATTTTCTTCATCATTATCATCATTATAATTATCGTAAATATTTAAATCATCACCTTTATTTCCAATAACTGCATCATTATTAATAATATTAACCGTAAAATCTTCATCAATATTTTTAATTTTTAATAAATTATTAATAAAGTCATCGAATCTTTTTTTTTCTAGTTTTTCTAAAATACTAATCCTTGATTCTTTATAGGACTTCATTTTTATATCTCTCACATCATCAACTTTTATTAAATGCCAACCTTCCTTTGTTTGTACGGGTTTTGATATTTCACCAATTTTTAATAAAAAAGCAATATCAGCAAATTCTGGAATAGTAATTTCTTCCTTCATTACATAACCTATATTACCACCATTAATAGCGCTTGGTTTATCAATTGACTTTAACTCTGCCATTTTTTCAAAATTATTTTTATGAATTATTGTATTTCTAATTCTATTTATTTCTTCTTCTGTTTGCACTAAAATATGTCTTATTTTTCTTTCTTTTTTATTTTCTACTATTTTAACTAATCTATCATATTCTTGTTTTATCTCATTTTCTGGTACTGTATCGGTTACAAAATTTTTAATATAGGCTTCTTTTATAAGTCTTTCATAATATTCTTTTGCTAAAAATTTAAAATCATTATTTTCAAATAATCTTTTTTCTTTAGCTAGTTTAAGAATCATATTATTTGTATATATTTCAAGTAAAATAGCTTTTAAAACTTTTGGATCTAAATCCTCTAATTTTAGATTTTTTTTATTCATCTCCACAGCTAAAAAATCAATTCTACTTTGTAAATCATTTTTATAAATTTTAAAATTATTAATAGTAGCTACTAATTCACCCCTATCTATATAGTGGTATTTTTTATAATGAAAATAGGAAAAAAAACATACTATTAATATTATTGTTACAATTAATAATGTTATATATATTTTTAATTTCTTAATTTCGTCTTTTCTCATTTTAATACCCTGTAATTATTATTAATATTATAATTTATTAATAATAAAGTCAATTGTTATTATTTATATTAAATGATATAATATTATTTTACGTTAAATTTTTATTAATACTTTTTACTAAATCAATAACAATTTTCTTTATTTTATATCAATATTATATATAACATCCATTTTAATGGTAGAATTTATATTTCAGCATTTTAAAATTTTCTAAATTTATAATATTTATTTTTTTTAAAATATTTTATGCAAGAAGTCTATTTTTAATTACTTTTTTAATTTATACAAATTATTATTGTAAACACAAACTATGTCAGCTCCACTTCTCAAAGTAAATTGACTAGAAACTTGTTCAACTACAACATAATTTTCAACTATTCTATAATTAACCAAAGCTTCATAGCCAGTGCTATCAACCATATAAATTGCAGGCATTTCATAATTATCTTCTCCGAATTCAAAATATGTAAAGACACCATCATCAAATACTTTTTTTGGTGCCACATTTTCACTTCCACTAAATTCATAATCAAAATTATAAGCATCTATATTTCTTAAATCTGGTAAATCACTCCTATGTCTTACTTGATTAAACATTACTATATTTTTATCGTCAGCTTCTGGATACATAAATTTTATATAAAAAAGAACATCATCCTCCATTACAGAAGCAGCTTCTACAGCATCTAATTCAAAATGGTAGGTTCTTTTATTCGTCATTATAGTCATATTTGTATTAGCATAATTTAATACAGGCTTCAAAAATAATTTATTTTCCATAACAACAGTTTGCCAGGCACTAGTATCACCCATAGTAATAGTTTGAACCGTTTCTCCTTTCTCAAATTCTATATACGATTGTGATAAATAATGACCTATATATCTATATACATCATTAGGATTATAAATATATGCTCTAAATCTTTTTTCAGCTCCTATAACTCTTGGTAATTGTACAGCTAAAATCGGCTTTATAGTAAATATTAAAAACACAAATAAAAATAAAAACTTCATTATTTATCCTCTTTTTTATTATTTCCAGTATTATTATTTTCTGTATTACTATTATTTTCTATTTTAGTATTTTCTGTTTTATTGTCAACATTTATTTTAGTGTTATCTTCTCTATTTTTTTCAACTTCTTTTTTATTGCTAACATTTATATCTTCATTATCATTTTTAGGTATTTGAGTAGTATCTATTATTTTATAATCTGTAACTATCAAAATAGGTTTTGTAAATTCGCCCTTTAAATTATTATATGAAACACTTTCAAATTTAAAATCTAAAATAATTTTTCCTGTTGATATTTTTTGTTGGTTAGTAGCATAATTATTAAATACTATTTTATAATATATCTCGGCTTCCGTTGGTATTTTTGAAAATAAATAACTTAAAAATTTCTTTTTCCCATTTTTTTCTTGTTTTTCTATAAATTTAAATGAATTTATTAATATTTTTTGATCAACCCTTTTATTGAACATTTTAGAAGATATTTGATTAAAATCAGTTCTATATCTTTGATATAATTCATCTGTTGAATATAATTTAATTTTTGCAAGCTTTATATTCAAATCCTCTATATTTCCTCTTTTATAATCGTGATTAAATAAAGTTCTTACATAATTTAATAAAAGAAATCTTAAAATAGCTTCATTAGAATTATATTTAATATTTTCAGGTTTTAATGGAGTTATTGTTGAAAAATAATCAACAGAATTTTTTTGTTTTATTAATACAGGAAATTGTTCTTTTAACGGCTGAATACTTTTTATAGTTAAGCATAAAAGAATACATATAAAAAAACTCATTATAGATAATACAATATAAAACGTTCTTTCAGATATAGCATTTAAATATTTTAAACAATACCAATTCATAGCATCCTTAAAATATAATTTTTCGTCATAAATTGATGCTACCATTTTTGAATAATTGATTTTTTCTTCTTCTTTAGCCATTAAATTTAATAAAAAAATATTTTTATAATATGAATATATATTTATATTATAAAAATATTTTATCAAGTGAAAATTTATAAAAAATATATTCTTTATATTATAT
>CATOJU010000022.1 GCA_951800555.1 uncultured Rickettsiales bacterium
AAATAAATAGTGAAATAAAGAAAGTAGATTACAAACTTAAAAATTTTATAAAAAATAGTATTAAAAATGTTATAAATGAATTTAAAAAATCTGGTAGTTTAGAAGATAAAACAAAAATATTTAGAGACTTAATAACAACAATAGAAGAAAAGAATAAAAAATATCATAATGCTTATTTAAGAGAATTACAAAAAACTTCTAAACTAAAAACTATGGAAAGACAAATTGATGTAAAATTATCACATCAAAAAAAAGAGGGTTTGTTTAATATTGATTCAAAACAAAAAGTAAATAAAAATAAAAAAATTCAAAGTATAAAAAAAGAAAAAAATATAAATACTAAACAATATAATAACTATTATAAAAGACAGGAATTAAAATCGTTTCTTGAAATGATGAAAAAAGTAAATAATTTTATAGAAAATGTACAAGAAAAAAATAATAATAATATAATAGGAAAATAATAATATTAAAGTTTTTTAATTTTATCTTTTAATGATTTTTTATTCTTTAATTTTCCATTATTTATGTCATTCCAAATTAGAATTACTTGACAATTTATTGTCTAGTAATTCTTAATGTGGAAAACAAGGCAGGAAAATGATATGCTTGCATAATCATTTTAGCTTGTCGTCCTGTCACCGTTTGCCGGAACGAAGTGGAGGAATCCAGAAATATAAAATGTGTTAAATATAAAAAAGTATTTTATAGGTTTTTTTATATTATAGAATATAATAAAATATTAATATTCTTTTTTTTTATTAAAGTAATTTATTAATAGATTCCACATTAAGAATTTCTAAATAAACAAGTTTATTAAGAAATTCTAATCTGGAATGACATAAATAATGGAAAATTAATAAAATAAACATACTTATAAGAAAACATAATTTGGAATGACACAAATAAAGGGAAATTAAGAAAATAACAAAATATAATAATAAGAAAAGGATATAAGAATAAAAAGTAAATAATATTTAAGAACAAATAAAAAATTATTAAATATATATGGAAAATAAAAATAGTTTTATGCAGGAGGTCTAATATAAAAATCAAAATAATATCAAATAATTTCGCAAAATTTTAATAATTAAGTTGTTTTTTAAAAATAAAAATATAATTTAATTATTAATTAAATAAAAGTTAATAAAAGTTTTGATATGTATTTAGCAATAATATTAGGAATAACAACATATATTATATGCCACTATTTCCACGTAACAAATTATAAACAAGTTGTTTTTGGTGTAGTATTATTAACTACTGTATTTTTTACTCCACATAATTAATTAATAAAAAGAGGCTAATGAATGAAAATTAAATTTAAAAAACTAAACAATAAAGCAATAATTCCAGAATATAAAACTAATGGCGCAGCTGGTTTTGACATTAATGTTTTATTAGATAAAGATACAGAAATTTTAAAAAAAGGTGAAATAAAATTATTTAAAACTGGTTTAGCAATAGCTTTACCAGATGGATACGAGGCTCAAGTTAGATCAAGATCTGGTTTATCTTTAAAAAATGGTGTAATAGTTTTGAATGCACCAGGTACAATAGATTCAGATTATAGAGGAGAGATTGGTGTAATTATGATAAATTGTGGTCAAGAAGATTTTATAGTTGAAAATGGCTCTAGAATTGCTCAAGTGGTTATAGCAAAATATGAAAAAGCAGAAATTGAAGTTGTTGAAGATTTAGATGAAACAGAAAGAGGAATTGGTGGCTTTGGTTCTACTGGAATTAAAAAATAATAATAAATTATGAAAAAAAAATTATTTATAATTATATACTTTTTGTTTTGTTTATTGATTGCAAATTTTGTTTCTGCTAAAAATAATTTTAGTAATAAAGATAAAGAAATAATAAAAAAAGTAAATCAATATTTTTTTGAATTAAAAACTATAAAAAGTAATTTTATCCAGTACAGTGATTTTGATGGAAGTATGGCAGAAGGTATTTTTTATATATCAAAACCTAATAAATTAAGATTTGAATATACAACTCCTTTTAAAAATTTATTAATTACTAATGGTAAAGTTACTACATTTTATGAAATGGATTTAGATGAAATTTCAAATATTCCAACAACTAAAACTCCTTTATCTTTTTTATTACAGGAAAAACAGGATTTAGAAACAATAAATTCAAAAATTTTAGCTATTAATGAAGATGTAAATAAAGATTTAGTAATAAAAACTGAAAATATTCAGGACAAAAATAAATATTTTATAGATTATATTTTTGATAAAAATATAGAGAATTTAAAAGGCATTAATTTTATGGATGAAAATCGGCAGAGTATTAATTTAACGTTTTTTAATTTAAGTAAAAATATTGAATTAAATAAGGGTTTGTTTATTTTTAAAAATCCAAGATTATATAAAAAAAGGAAATAAATATGTATTCATACCTTTCAAATTCACAAAGATTAGCTTTTGATGCTATAATGGATGGAAAAAATGTTTTTGTAAGTGGTTCGGCTGGTACTGGAAAATCCTATTTATTAAATTTTTTAAAAAAAGAATTAGAAAATAAAAATCTACAAGTCACAGCTACAACTGGAATTGCAGCAATAAATATTGGAGGTGTTACATTACATTCTTGGGCTAATTTAGGAATAGAGGAATATCCTATAGAAAGAATAGCAGAAAAAATTCTTTCACCAAGAGGAACAAATACAAGAAAAAAAATACAAAAAACAGATATCCTTGCTATAGATGAAATTTCAATGTTGTCGTTGGAAACATTTGAAAAAGTAGATAGATTATTAAGAATAGTAAGAGGTAAGGATAAACCTTTTGGTGGAATACAATTAATACTTTTTGGTGATTTTTTTCAATTACCGCCAGTGAATAGTGATAATTTTTGCTTTGAAAGTGAAATTTGGAATGAAGCAGAAATACAAACAATAATATTAAAAGAAATTTTTAGACAACAAAGCACTAATTTTATAAGTCTTTTAAATCACATAAGATATGGTATAGTAGATAAAGATGATATAGCTTTATTAAAGACTAGATTTAATTTAATTGATAATAGTGTTATAAAGCCTACAATTTTATCAACCCATAATGCAATTGTAGAACAAATAAATAACGAATATCTTAATAATTTAAGTACAAAATCTATGGATTATGAAGCAGAATTTAAAGGAAAAGCTGATAAAATAGAAATATTAAGAAAAAATTGTATAGCAAAAGAATTTTTAACTTTAAAGATTGGTTGCCAAGTAATGATGCTAAAGAATACATATCAAAAAGAAGGAATTATAAATGGTTCAACCGGAATAGTTATTGGCTTTAGTAGTAAAAAACATTATCCTATAGTAGAGTTTGAAAATGGTTCTGAATTAACTATTGGTCTAGAGACTTGGGAAATAAGTAGTTTTAATCATAATACAGGAGAATTGGAGGTTTTAGCAAGTATGGAACAAATCCCGTTAAATTTAGCTTGGGCAGTTACTATACACAAGTCACAGGGAATGACTTTGGATAAAGCTGAATGTGATTTAAAAGATGCTTTTGCGGATGGTCAAATTTATGTTGCTTTATCAAGGGTTAGGGATATAAATGGTTTGTTTATTAAAAGTTTTGATATAAATAAAATTAAGGTTAATAAAAAAATTTTAAAGTTTTATGATGAGTGCGAATATTAAAGGTATTTTTATCTGCAATATAATATAAAAATATATAAAATGTTTTTTACAAAATTCTAAATCCTAATATAAAATATAATTTAAATTTTTAATATTTGTTTTTTAAAATTTTTTTATATGTGGGATCTATTGAAAAATATAGACAAAAAATTATTCTATCAATAGTAGAAAAAAATTAGGATGTTTATTTTTAAAAAATTTATTGATAAATTAAACTATATTTATGAAGAAGAAAGAGATAATTTTATATTATGGCTACCTGTGCTTTTTATTATAGGTAGTTTAATAAGATTTAATTATTTTAAAGATAATCTTAATATAAAATATTTAAATATATCGTTAATATGTTTAACAATATTATTTATGATAATTAGTTATATAACTAGAAGTTTATTTATAAGAATAATAACTATTATTTTAATATTTATTTCATTAGGTTATTTAAGAACAGAACAAATAATAAAAAAATATAATTTTCCTATAATAGATAGGCCATTAGGAAAAGTTAAAGTTACGGGTATTGTAGAAAAAGAAATAATAAACTTAAATAAAAAAAATAAAATTTCAAAAGTTATAATAGTTTTAATTGAAAAAATTGAACCTATAAATAATAATAAACTTTATTTAAAAAATGGAATTCCAAAAAAATTAAAAATAAATTTATTAGATAATAAACAGAAAATTAATTTAAATAAAATTGTTCTAACTGCCTATATTTTTCCAATAGAAGAAAAAATTATATATTCAAGTTTTGATAATAGAAGATATTTATATTTTCAAGAAATAGGTGGTATTGGATATAAAGGTGAAATTTTATTTAATGATAAATTAGAAAAATTAAACATAAAACAAAAAATAGATTTATTAAGGAATAAAATTGCTAAAAGTATTATAAATATAAATCCAAATAGTAAATCAATTGGAATTATTTCAATATTGTTAACGGGACAAAAAAATTTAGCAGATAAACAGACTGTGGAAAATATGAATATGTCAGGACTTGCGCATATTTTAGCTATATCTGGGTTACATATAATGACTTTAATTTTATCTATTTGTTATATATCAAATTTAATTTTAATGAGATTTGAAAAATTAATTTTAAAATATGATATTCAAAAAATATCAATAATGATATCTTTAATAATAAGTTTTTTTTATTTATTATTAAGTGGAATGAGTATTTCAGCAATTAGAGCATATATTATGAGTGCTATTTTTATGTTTAGTTTTATAATAGGTCGTTTTAATACAAGTTTAAGATCCGTAATGTTTACAATGTTTATTTTTGTATTCTTAAAGCCATTTATAATATTTTCTGCTGGTTTTCAAATGTCATTTATGGCTGTTTTAGCATTAATAACAGCTGTTGAATGTTATAATAAAAGTATTATTAAAGAAAATAAAGGTTTTTCTGGGATAAATGTGTATAAAGGATATATTTTTAAAAGTTTTATATTATCTATTGCCGCAGAATTTGCTGTAACTCCATTTGTTATTTATAATTTTAATTATTATAGTTTTTATAATATTTTTGTAAATTCCTTTATTACACCTATGATTTCTTTTATAGTTTTGCCGTTAAGTTTTATATCTTTACTATTAATGCCATTAAAATTAGAAGCTTTATTTATAATACCCGCATCAATTGTAATAAATATTGTTATAGATATTGCTAATTTTATAGTTAAAATTCCCCATTCTTTTATTTTTGTAGAATCTCCAAATATTTTTTGTTTTTTTCTTATGATATTTGGATTATTTTTGTTTTGTTTATTAAGAAGTAACTTAAGAAAAATAGGGATAATATTATATTTTTTAGCATTTATAATTTTTTTCTTTCAAAAAAAACCAGATATTATTATAGATAATAGAAATAATAACTTAATATTTGTTGATGAAAAAAATAATTTTTATGTTTTAAATCCAAATAAATATAAAATATCTATTTTGTTAAGAAAATTTGGTAAAAAAGATTATTTTAATTTCTAATATTATATAATTTTTAGAAATTTAAAAGACTTAATATAATGTTAGATAATGAAAAATATTTATATAATTTAAATAAAAATTTTACAAAATTCTACAGTAATTTAATATAAATATGGATTTTCAATTCCAAATTGTTCTAATGTTTTAATTTCAAGATTCTCCATTTCTTCTGCATCTTTTTCTTCAATATGGTCATAACCAAGTAAATGTAATAAACTACTATTAAATGAATATTTATTTTATATATACTCCCTACTTCAGTATATAATAAAATATTATAAAACAATTATTATAAATCTCACCATTTTTTAACAATATTAGTTAAAAAATGGTAAATCTGTTAAAAAAGTAAATATATCTATATTTGTATATTACCTAAATTTTGATTTGTGTAAATATCTTCTAAATTTTCTATTACTTCTTTAAAACGTTCTGATTTTAATGATTCTCCAAGTTTATCAATTTCTTTTTTACGTTCTTTTAATACTACTATAATTCCATTAAGACTATTTATATCTTCTTTGAATTTTTCTTCTATAAAATTAACTATATTTCTATTACTTACTTCTCTTTCTTTTTTATTTACATCGGCCCCATTTATTATTAATAATTTTACTATTTCTTCATTCCCACTTATAGCTGCGAACATTAATGGAGTTCTACCATTTTCATCTTTTATATTTATCTCTGCCAAATTTATAATTAAAAAATCAACAATTTCTTCATTTCCATTCTCGGCTGCATACATTAATGCAGTTCTATGTTTTTTACTTATTTTATTTACTTCCGCTCCTTTACTAACTAGTAATTCGACAATTTCTTTATTTCCTTTTTCAGCCGCATACATTAATGGACTTTTATCATCATTGTCTACTTTATCTATATCGTCTATTCCATTTTCAACAAAGAATTCAACAGCATTTTTATTTCCACTTTTAATAGCACATATTAATACACTTCTACCATCTTTATCTGTTAAATTTACATCAGCAAAATGTTCAACTAAAAATTTAATAATTTCTTCGTTTCCATTCATAGCTGCATGCATTAATGGGGTTTCATTATAACGATTATTTACATTCACATTTACTCCATTTTCAACCAAAAATTCTACCATTTCTTTATGATTGATTTTAACTGCTTCAAATAAAAAATCATCAAAAGCCTCTTTATCTTTTTTTTTATAATTAAGAATTTTTTGTTTAAAACATTTATATAATATTATATTTTCATTTTTATCTTTAACAGGTTCGATTTCTAATAAATCTTTAGTATTTTTAGAAAGATTATTATATTGAGCTTTTGTTAATTTTATATAATCTTTCATAATATCATTTAGATTATAATCTTTCATAATACCATCTAGAAATTTATGCATTTCATTATTTCCAATTTCTTCTGCAAAAACTAATAAATCATCAAAATAATTCACATAATTTTCAAGAAGATCTTTTTTAGAAATTTTATATAAATTTACATTTTTAAGATTATAAAAAAATTCACATTTTAAATCTATACTTTTATTTGATAATTTCTCTTCAAGAGCATTTTTTTGTTCTTCTGTTAATTCTATAAAATCATCAAAAGATTCTAATTCTATGCCATCATCATTTTTAGAAGATTTTTTATTTCTTTTTTCCATAATATTCTCATAATTATTATTATTTAATAGAAGATTAAAATATTAATTTTAATAAGTCAAATAATTTTAGCAAATATAAGGATTTTCAATTCCAAATTGTTCTAATATTTTAATTTCAAGATTCTCCATTTCTTCCGCATCTTTTTCTTCAATATGGTCGTAACCAAGCAAATGTAATAAACTATGTATTATTAAATGAGTTAGATGATTTTTAAAAGTTTTTTTCTGTTCTATACTTTCTTTTTCTATTGTTTCTAAAGATAAAACTACATCACCTAAAGCAATATAATCTTCAAAATTAAAAATATTAAAAAATTCCTTTTCATATAATGGAAAAGATAAAACATTTGTGCTTTTATCAATATTTCTAAATTGTTTATTTAATTTTTGAATATTATTATCATCTGTAAAAGTTATTGAAATTTCAATAATTTTTTTAGATAGAATCTTAAAATTTAAAACTTTTATAGTTTTATTAAAAATATTTTTTATGAAATCTTTAATTTCACTTTTTTGTAGATATTTTAACCAATTTTTATCTTCTATATTATAATTTATTTTTATCATTTTTTACCATTTTATTACAATACTTCCCCAAGTCATTCCACCTCCTATTCCTTCCAAAACAATTATATCATTTTTTTTTATTTTATTATTTTGAATTGCGTAACTTAATGCTAATGGAATTGACGCAGCTGACGTATTACCATGAAATGCAACTGTGCTTATAATTTTTTCCCTATTTAAATTTAATTTTTTCCCAACAGCTTCAATAATTCTTTGATTTGCTTGGTGAGGTATTAATAAATTTATATTATTAGTATTTAAACCAATTTTTTTTAATGTTTCTAAAACACAATAATGTAATTTATTTACAGCTAATTTAAATACTTCTTTACCTTCCATTTCTATAAAACCAACTTCTTTATTAAAAGAAACACCTCCGCTAGTTTTTAAAATATTGAAATATTGTCCATCACTGTGAAGACTTGAAGCTAAAATACCTTTATTTTGCTCTTCTGTACTTTGTAAAATTACAGCGCCAGCTCCATCCCCAAATAAAACACAAGTTGTTCTATCTTTCCAATTTACTATTCTTGAAAGTGTTTCAGCCCCCACAACAAGTATATTTTTAGCTTTCAAACTTTTTATTAAAGAATCTGCTATGTCTAAAGCATAAATAAAACCACAACATACAGCTTGTACATCAAAAGCAAAACACTTTTCTCCGATTCCTAATTTATTTTGTAAAATTGTTGCAGTTGATGGAAAAGTTCTATCCGGTGTTGTAGTTGCTAAAATTATTGCGTCTATATCATTTATGTCTAAATTTGCATTCTTTATAGCTTTTTTAGCGGCTTCAAATGCTAAATTAGATGTTGATTCATTAGCATCCGCAATATGTCTTTCTTTAATTCCAGTTCTTTCAATTATCCATTCGTTACTCGTTTCTACAAGTGATTCCATATATTTATTGTTGTATATTTTTTTTGGTAGATATTCTCCTACTCCAACAATTTTCGATTTTAACATACTTTTAATTTTTATACATTAATTTATTTTCTTCTTCCACTTCTGCTTCATTAAGAATATTTATAATTTTTTCGTTGATATTACCTTTTATAAGTTTTAATGTATGTTCTATAGCACAACAGAAAGCTTTTCCATTAGCATTTCCATGACTTTTTACAGAAATTCCATTCAAACCTATAAACAAAGCCCCATTATAATTATCAGGATTCATTTTTTTTTTAAATTTTTTCAGAGAACTAAATAAAAATAATGAACCTATAATAGATAAAATAGAATTTTTTAGCATATTTTTAATATTAGATGTAAGGAATTTTACAGTTCCTTCAATTGTTTTTAAGGCTACATTCCCAGTAAAACCATCTGTAACTATTACATCCACAATATTTCTAAAAATATCGTTACCTTCTACAAAACCATAAAAATTATCTTTTAATGGACTCTCTTTTAACATAACTGCTGTGTGTTTTACGACATCATTGCCTTTTAAATCTTCAGAGCCAACGTTTAGTAATCCAATTTTTGGATTTTCTTTTTCCATTATAGCGCTATAATAAATACTTCCCATAAGTGCAAATTGATATAAATTTTCAGAAGTACAATCTATATTAGCTCCCATATCTAATAATGCAACGCTCCCACCATTTTGTACGGGCATAGTTTGTATTAAAGCTGGTCTATCAACATTTGGTAATGTTCTTAATAGAAGTTTTGAAATTGCCATAAGAGCGCCAGTATTCCCGGCTGATATACAGGCATTAGCTCGTTTTTCTTTAACGGATTCTATTGCTAACCACATACTTGAATCTTTTCCTTTTCTTACAGCAATAGATGGTTTTTCTTCACTAGATATTTTTTTTTCTGTGTGAATTATTTCATAAAAAATTGTTTCGTTTTTATATTTTTTTAATTCTTTTTCTATTAATGTGGAATTACCAAAAAGTAAAAACTTTATACTATCTTTTATGTGTTTATTTTTTTTAAAAAATATTACCATTCCCTCTATGACTGCCGAAGGAGAATTATCCCCCCCGAAACAATCTAGTGAAATTACAATTTCGTCGTTCAATTTCATTATATTTATATGTAGTTGCTATAAAATAATAAAGTTATTCTTTTGTTGTTTCTATTTCTGTTTCTTCTTTATTATCTTCTGTTTCTTCAACTTTCTTTTTTTCTTCTATAACTTTTCTACCATTATAAAAACCATCCTTTGAAATATGGTGTGGTAATTGATACTCTCCCGTATCTTTGTTAATGATAACATTAGGCATTTTTGCCTTATAAGTTCCATTTCCACCTCTCCTTAAACCTCTTTTTGATGGTGAAGTTTTTTTCTTTGGTACTGCCATGTTTTCCCTTGTTTGTTACTATTTGTTAAAATACATATATATTATTTTATAATATAAATTTAATTTTGCAATAATCAATAATAAATTAAGGTGGCATTGCGACTTAAACAGTTTACTTTTAAATTTCTTATATTAATATACAACATTATCATTAACAAATTATTTTATTAGTAAATTATTTTATTAACAAAACAGATAGAATATTATGTGTATAGAAG
>CATOJU010000023.1 GCA_951800555.1 uncultured Rickettsiales bacterium
TTTTATTAATTTATCAATTTTATCAACAATTTTATATTCAAGATCATTAATTATTTTATAGGAAATTTTTACAATTTTTTTAAAAATAAAATCCAATTTATCATTAACAACACTTTTTAAAGGTGACAAAAATTCAGCAACAGCAGTAGGTGTTGGTAATCTTAAATCTGCTGCATAATCAGCAATAGTCCAATCTATCTCGTGACCAATTGCGCTGATTATAGGAATTTTAGATTTAAATATTTCTCTAGCAAGATTTTCACTATTAAAACACATTAAATCTTCCATTGACCCCCCTCCCCTAGTAATAACTATTACATCAGGAATTTCTCGCGAATTAAAACATTTTATACCATTTATTATACTTTTATCTGCACCTTGCCCTTGTACTAACGACGGAAATAGTATTATTTCATTAATTGGTAATCTATCTTTTAAACGAACTTCAATATCTTTAATAGCCGCACCATTTGGTGCTGTAATTATTCCAACTCGATTAATTATTTTAGGTATTTCTTTTTTAAGACTTTTATCAAAAAGTCCTTCAGTTTCAAGCTTTTTCTTTCTTTCCTCAATTATTTTTATTAAAGCACCTTCACCATTTATTTCAACTTTATCAGCTATAATTTGATAATTTGATCTATCTTTATAGATTGAAAGTCTTCCATAAACTAAAACTTCAAGTCCATCTTCCAAAATTGTATTATTATTCCAAATCATCTGTTGATTCTTAAAAAATACAATATTTATCATAGAATCAGAATCTTTTAGATTAAAATAACTATGCCCACTAGTAGCTTTTTTAAAACTACTTATTTCACCCATTATTTTTAAATAACCAAAGGATCCTTCAAGAACAGTTTTTATACTATTTACAAGTTCTGATACAGTATATTGTGGAATTTTATCCATTTTTAAACTATAAAATTTTTACAAATTCTTCTAAACTTTCCAAAGAATTTACAGTAAAAACTTTAGCATCAGGACAAGTTCTTGGAACCATACCGCTTAAAACTTTTCCATTTCCAATTTCAACAAAAGTATCTATACCACTTTCAATAGCTTTTAACATAGTTTCTCTCCATCTAACTCTACCGGTAATTTGTTTTATTAAATTTTCTTTAATTTCTAATGGATTTTCTTCGAAATCTGCTGTAAAATTTGCTATTACTTTAGTTTTTGGATTATTTATTTCAATATTATCCAAAATTTCTTTCATTTTATCTACTGCTGGTGACATTAATTGAGAATGAAATGCTCCACTAACATTCAATTTTAAAGCTCTTTTAATTTTTAATTCACTAGCAACTTCAATAGCTCTATCAATAGAATTTACATTTCCACTTAATACAACTTGTCCAACTGTATTATCATTTGCTATTTGTAAAATTTCACCTTCAAATCTTGCTTTATTCACAACTTCTTCTGCTTGTTCTATAGTTGCTCCTACTAATGCTAACATAGTTCCATAACTTTTTTCACCAGCTTCTGAAAATGCTTTTCCTCTAATTTTTAATAATTTAGCTGTATTTTCCAATGTTAAAGCCCCACTAGCACATAAAGCCGTATATTCGCCTAAAGAATGCCCAGCAGTCAAATTGCAAAGTTTTTTTATATCTAAATTTGTATTTTTCTCAATTACTCGCAAAATAGCCATTGAAGCTGTCATTATGGCGGGTTGCGAATTTTCCGTATCTGTTAGTAAATTTTCTGGTCCTTCAAACATAATTTTTGTAAGATTCTTGTTTAGTACATTATCAACTTCTTCAAATACTTCTTTTGCTTCAATAAAATTATCATAAAAATTCTTTGCCATACCAATCGTTTGGCTTCCCTGCCCCGGAAAAATAAAAGCTTTATTCATAAAAATAATCGTTTATTAGTAGATAAATTATTAAAGATATTTTTTAAAAAAACAAGGAAATAAATAAAATAATTAATATATTCTATAGAATGTTTATCCATTAAAGGAATAATTATCTTACAAAAATCGTCTATTTTTAACAATAAATATTGATTATTAAATCTTTAAATATTAGTATCATTTTAAGAGGTTTAAAATTATACTAAATTCAATTATTTAACTTCCTATCTTTATTTTTCAAGGATTTTGAGAATTTTTTAACATATTATCAAGAAATATGATAAAATCCCAAAATCAATTATTCCCACTAGCTTTTTAAATTTTTTATTTTAATATAAAATTATCCATAACTACATTTTGAGGTGGTTATTGGAATTTACAATTTTATTAACAAAAAGACTCAAAAAATATGTCTATTACAAAAGAAAAAAAAAGTCAAATTATAAATAATTTTGCTACAAAAGAAGCTGATACAGGTTCAGTAGAAGTTCAATGTGCAATTTTAACAGAAAGAATAAAAAATCTTACAGAACACTTAAAAACACATCAAAAAGATTTTTCTTCAAGAAATGGTTTAATGGTTTTAGTTGCAAGAAGAAAAAGACTTTTAAAATACTTAGAAAAAAATAATCCTGAAAGATATAAAAAATTAATAAATACTTTAGGTTTAAAAGGAAATACAACTAATAATTAAGGATTGATGTTTTATGTTTAATATTATAAAAAAAGAAATTACTTGGGGCAATAAAGTCTTAAGTTTAGAAACTGGTAGAATAGCAAATCAGGCAAGCAGTATTATAGCTAAAATGGGTAATACTGTTGTTATGGCAAATGTTACAACTGCTAGTAAAGAAAGCACTGGTTTGGATTTTGTTCCTTTAACCATTAGCTATATAGAAAAATTTTATGCAGCAGGTCAAGTACCACCAGGTTTTGTAAAAAGAGAAACAAAACCTAGCGATCATGAAGTTTTAATTTCAAGATTGATAGATAGACCAATAAGGCCTTTATTCCCATCTAATTTTAGATATGAAACAAATGTTTTTTGCACTCTTCTTTCCTATGATGAAAATGCACCTGTCGAAATAGTAGCCAGTATAGCAGCTTCTGCAGCTTTAACAATTTCAAAAGCTCCCTTTGAAGGGCCAATAGCTTCTGCAAAAGTTGGTTATAGAAATGGAGAATTTACATTAAATCAAGCAAGACCATTCGCAGATAATGGAAAACTTGAATTAGTTGTTTCTGGTACAGAAGATTCTGTTTTAATGGTAGAATCAGAAGTTAAGGAGTTAACTGAAGAAGAAATGCTTTTAGCTATAAAATTTGCTCAAGAAAATATAAAACCAGTAATTGCTTTAATTAAAGATTTCGCTGCTGAATGTAATGTTGAAAAATTAGAATTGCCGACAGAAGATAATACAGAATTAGAAAAATCAATTAGTGATTTTATAACTGAGGATATAAAAGCAGCCTATAATACAATTGATAAACAAGAAAGAGTAAAAAAACTTGAAGAAATTGAAAATAAATTATTCCAAATGTTTGTTCCAGAAGATGCTGATGAAACTCTACAAAATAAAGTTGATTTTATATATCATGAAATTCAAAAAAATATTGTTAGACAAAAGCTTTTAACTACTGGAAAAAGAATTGATGGTAGAAATAAAGATGAGGTAAGACCTATATCAGCAGAAATTGATGTTCTTCCAAGAGAAGTGGTACATGGTTCTGCTTTATTTACAAGAGGTGAGACTCAATCTTTAAGTGTTTTAACTTTAGGTTCTAGCTACGACGAACAAATAGTTGATGGTGTTGGAAGAGATTTGGCGAGGGAAACTTTTATGTTACACTATAATTTTCCACCATTTGCCACAGGTGAATGTGGAAAACTTGGTGCTCCTGGTCGTAGAGAAATAGGACACGGAAAACTTGCTTGGAGAGCTTTGAATAATATAAAACCAACAAAAGAAGAATTTCCATATACTATAAGATTAGTTTCCGAAATAACTTCTTCTAATGGTTCATCTTCTATGGCAACAGTTTGTGGTGGTTCATTAGCTATGATGGCTGGTGGTGTTCCTATGAAATCTCCAGTTGCTGGTATAGCAATGGGCCTTATTAAAGAGGGTGAAAATTTTATAGTTTTAACTGATATTATGGGTGACGAAGATCATTTAGGAGATATGGATTTTAAAGTTGCTGGTACAAAAGATGCTATAACAGCTTTGCAAATGGATATTAAATGTAAAGGCGTAACTCCTGAAATTATGAAAGTGGCACTTGAACAAGCAAAAGCTGGAAGATTGCATATTTTAGGCGAAATGGCTAAAGCTATATCTGAATCTAGAAAAGAACTTTCTCCATCTGCTCCAAAAATGGAAGTTATAAAAATTCCTGTTGATAAAATCAAAGATGTTATTGGTAGTCAAGGTAAAAATATTAAAAATATCACTGAGACAACTAATACAAATATTGATATAGAAGATAATGGAATTATTAAAATTTTAGGTCAATCATCAAGAAATGTAAAAGAAGCAATTGATATGATAGAGGGTTTGACATTTGAACCACAAATTGGAAAAATTTATAATGGAACAGTTGTAAAAATTCTAGATGTAGGTGCTTTTGTTAGATTATCTGGCAATATTGATGGTTTCGTTCATATAAGTGAATTAGCTGATTATAGAGTTGATTTTGTTGATGATATATTAAAAGAAGGTCAAACTATAAAAGTTAAGATGATAGGCTTTGATAAAAAAGGTAAACCAAAATTGTCCTATAGAGAAGTTGATCAAAAAACTGGTGCTGATTTGGGCAGAAAGTATTAGTTTTTGATTAAAAAGATTTTTTAGTAAGTATGTTTGTAATAACATACTTACTTTTTTAAATTAATTTCATAAAAACTTTAAAATATGTTTTATTTAATTCTATTAACTTTTAAATTAGCATATATTACAAAATTTACAGGCGCCAGCGCCTTCTTCAAAATCCTCTTTAGAATTTATTTCAGTTAAAGGAGTTAATATATTTTGAGTTCTATTTTGCTCTTCTTGTATAAGAGAGGATATATAAGATAGTAAATTTTTATTATAGAATTCTCTTGGTTTATTTAAAAGTTCTCTACTTTCTTCTAAATTTGAATTTAATTTTTGTAAATCTCTTTTTATTATTGAATTTTTCGGCCAATAATATTCATTCGCATATTCATAAGGACTTAAATTCGTTTCTTCATTTTTTTTATTTATATTTGCCCCTAAAACTTCAACTAAATATGCAATTTCTAATTTTTTTTCAGAATATTTATCATTAGATATATAATAATAAAGTGTATCATCTAATAATTTTTGTCTTTCTTCATTGGACGATATATTTAAGTTATCACAATATTTGTGAAATTTTTTAATAATGTTAAAATTTATTACTTTTTTTGAATATTTTTTTGTTTCTTCAGCTACTTCTATACCTATTCTTAAAATATCTCTAAAATTTGGTTGATCTTCTGGTATATCATTCCTTTTTGATAATAAAACAGCTGTTATTGCATTTGTGGCTTCTAATGATATTTCCATTGGATTAAAAGTATAAATCCTAGTAGATTCGTTTAATTCTTCCATAAATTTTATTAATTTTTTTCCTAGAAAGATTATACCATAATTTTTACGTAAAGTCAAGAATTATAATTAAACTAAAAAGATTAATATAACCACAATCTCATTTTTTAAGTTAAAAATATATTAAAAATAAGTAAAATATATATTTTTAGTATAAAATTATCTATATATTGATAGTATATATTTATCAAATTTTGATATAATTTATCATATTTTTTAAATTATTATTTAATAAAAAAAGTGAGGTTTTGGTTAATATATATTTATAATACAAGTTTAAATGTAAGATGAGAAAATTAAAAGATAATATAATTTTCAAATTTTTAAAGTTTATCTATCTAGGTCCAAACACATTTGGGAAAAACTTTGAAAAAATTTTACCTCATTTTTATAATTAATTTAACAAAAAGTATTAATAATTAAAAATGAGGTAATTAATGAAAGAATATACATACTATAACATATATTCTGGTGTTAAGATTAGAGGATTAAATAATATAAGTCAAGACTATGATCAATATTATTTAAGAAATCACAAAGATATATTAAATTTAAAAGATAGATTACTTAATCATTTTAATTTATCATTCTACCGAAGTTTGCCGTAACAAAGTGAAGGAATTTATGAAATACTTTGAAGAGGGATGTAAAGATAATAATATAAAACTATATGTATTACCTCCTTAATAATAAAAGACCTCATTCATCTATTGACTATTTAAGTCCTATGGAATATATTAATAAATATAAAAGTAAAAATGAGAAAAGTTTTCCCAAAATTATGTGAGCCAGTACAATTCAATTTTTTTACTTGACTTTTTATTAGTATTAAGGTATAAATTAAATTATATTTAAAAATAATAATAAAAATATGGGAGATAAAAAAAATAATACTAATAGGACAAGAGCTTCAAGAAGATTTAAAAATAATAATAAAAATAATAAAAAATACTCGAATAAAAATTTAGACTCTGATTTACAAAAAATTATTTCTGTCGCTAAAGAAAATGAAAATGTTAAAACGTCCGATAGTCTAGATGTTTCTCAAAAAACAGAAATTCAAAACGAAGAAAAAACTAATAATAAATTATCAGAAGAGGAAGCTTGGTGTAATGAAGAATTAGAAAAAATAGAACTAGAAGAAGGAGATCAAGAAAAATATCTAAGTAAAGAAGAAATGAAAGAAATGAAAGAATTAGAGGATAGATATAAAAAAATTATGAATGAAAATAAAAAATTAATGGATTGCTGTAATAAAATTACTGATGCAGTTTTTGATTTAAAGACTCATAAAATTACAGATGAAGAAGTCAATAATATTATATATCATTAACCTGTTTTTTATTATTCCAGATTAAAATTTACCACAAAATAAAATTTAATAAAAAATTATAATCTGGAATAATATAACTTTTTTTATACAAATTCCAAATATTATAAAAAATTGATTCATTTATAATTAATAAAAATTAATCATCATATTAACAATATTTTATTAAATTTTAAATTTTATAACGAGAAATGGCTGCCATACCAGGACTCGAACCTAGATAAACAGAATCAGAATCTGTTGTCCTACCATTAGACGATATGGCAATATTTTTTAATTATATTCAAGTTTTACTTTATTACCAATTGCACTTTTTATAGCCTTCAAACTAACTGCTTTAACAAATCCTTTTTGTAAATTACCTAAATGAAATGGGCCGAAAGAAACCCTTATTAATCTCACAACTCTTAAATTAAGATGTTCCATAATTTTTCTTACTTCTCTATTTTTACCTTCAGTTATAGTAACTTTTAACCAAGTATTAGTAGTATTATTATTTTTTTCAATTGTAATTTTTATAGGAGCATATTTTATTCCATCTATTACAATACATTTTTTTGCTAAAGTATTGAAATTAATTTTTTCTAAAGAACCATGTACCTTAACTTTATATTGTCTTGACCATCCAGTTGACGGTAGTTCGATATATCTAGCTAATTCACCATTATTTGTTAAAATTAATAAACCTTCAGTATCCATATCAAGTCGCCCTACGGTTATTACCCTAGGCAAATTTTTTGGAAGAATACTATATATTGTTCTTCTGCCTTGTGGATCTTTATTTGTTACTATATAACCTTTAGGTTTATTAAACAACCACATTTTAGTTTTTACATTTTTATCCAATAATTTATTCTTAATTTTAATAGATTCATCAGTAATATTAGTAGCTAATTTAGTCACTATTGCACCATTAACTTTTACATCTCCATCTAATATCAACTTTTCAGCTTCTCTACGAGAGCAATAACCACATCTAGCTATAACTTTTGCTAATCTCTCACCCTTTTTATCCATTAAAATTAAAAAAACATATTATTATAATTCATATATTAAAGATAATTTTTTTAAAATACAAGCAAAAATTTAATTCTAGACCCTACCAATTTTATTTTTTCTCTTTTATTATCTATTTAATAAACAATTATTATTAACCCCAACCTCGCTTTTTAACTTAAAAAAACTCTTAAAAAATAAAGATGGTAAGTTATATAAATTAAATTTGATATAAAAGATATTCTAGATATTATATAAATAAGAGTAAGATGGATAAATAAATAGTTGGTAGGTAAGCTCGCAATTAGAAAATAAATATTGTAAATTAATTTATTAAAATTTATAATTATTAGTGTAAACTTTAATAATCATTATAAATGGGGTAAAATATGACAGATAATAATGAAAATTTAGAAGAAAGATCTCCTCAAGCCATATCTCTTGAGGAAAGAAAAAAGGAAAAAATGAGACAAAGAGGATTTAAAGGATTTGTTGTTCCGCAACCACCTCCTCCTCCACCTCTAGCGCCAGCACCACAACAATTGCAACCAGATTATGATGGAGCAATTGCAGATCTTTCAATAACTGAAAAAAAAGAAATAGAAATAAAAATAAAAATATAAATATAAATATTAATTTTAATTTAATAAAAAAACAACCCACCAGCTTAGCTGGTGGCTCTTCATTAATCGAGCTTAGCCCTTGCCCGCTAGCATTCACCAATGGTGATATGTTAGAATATTACGGGCGAATTATTACTAATAGAGTATAAATGTTAGTATTAGTCGTCACAATATTAACCTAGTTTTATTATTAATAACATAATTGAGTTTTATCAAACTTAATTATGTTATATAAATGAGAATTTAATTTTAAAGAGTTCATCACAAAAAGGCTCTATGAAACCCACAGACTGTCCGGGGGTTTCAAGACAAAAAAACAAAAGATTATTTGAGTAAAAGTCTTTTTTTCTGATCTTCTTTATTGATTTTTGAATTTTTTGCTATATATTAAATTTTAATTGTTAATTAGAATAAAAATAATGACTAAAAAGCCAAAAATAACATATAGAGAATTTATATTTAATAATACTACATTTGTAATTAAACTAGAACCCAAAAAAAGCGGCATAAAACAACCAACAATAATTTATAAAAATACCGGAGAACAAGTGGGAGATGAAAAGGGACTTATGAGAAGGTTAGGTTTATCAGTTGTTAAAACATCAAACCATAACACTCAAGCTTATATAATGGAATTGTATAGAATATTAGAAGAAAATAATATAGTAAATATAACAGAAAATGTTAATTTAGTAAAATTTGAAAAAGAAGAATTAATAGTAAATGATTAAAGATATTAAATATATTAATTTAACCCCAACTTTGTTTTTAACTCACAAAACTATTAAAAAATAAAGATAGAAAGATAAATAAACTAAATTTAGTTAAAGCAAACTTCTCATTATGAGAGTAATATCGGAAGATTTAATAGTTAATATCTTTATTAAGATGGATGACTTTTATAAAATAACCATTCCTTTAATAGATAAATATTATATGGGATATAATAATTATAATGATGATAAAAAAAAGAATATACATATCTAGAATAGATATTTTAGCATAAAATGAAATAATAAACATACCTATATTATATCAATTAAAGTAAATAAAAACCTTAAAGCTTTCTATAATATTTATATAAATAAAACACTAATTTACCACTTTTTTAAATTACTATCCTATAGTATAAAGAAAAAGGTATATAATCTTATACTTATATTTATTTATTTTGGTGAAGAAACATGTATAAATAATATACCATTAGGAATCAAAGAATATATAACCGCAAAACTTTTAAATATTTAGCAATAAAAGGTAAATTATCTATAGAATAGTTTCGCGGCTTTAAACTTCATCCTATCATAAATAATAAAGAATAACTAATGAAACTAATTTATTATATACTTTTACCTTTCTTTACTTCTAAATTTCCAAAACTATTTATTGCCTTATCAAGAAGTTTTTCTGTTAACTTTTTCTTCCCAAATTTAACTTTTATATTTCCATTTTTTATTGATTCTTTAATATTTTTTAATGCCTTAACTATAGGCTTGATATTTTTCCCTTCTTCTAATGCAATATCAATCGGAGTTTTTCCATTTTTATTTTTTTTATCTAATCTATAGCCTTTTTTGAGTAAAAGCATAATTGTTTTTTCATTACCATTTTTTATTGCATTGCAAAGTGCTGTATTATTTTTTTTAGATATTTCGTCTTGTTCTTCAGCAAAGTTTTTTAAATATTTACCATTTATTATATAATCCAAAGTATCCAAATTATTTATTGCATTTACATCAGCACCATTTTCAATTAAACATTTAATTAGGTATCCATCTTCCCATTTAACTGCATAATTTAATGGTGTTCTATCATCTTTATCTTTTTCATTTACATCAGCACCATTTTCAATTAAACATTTAATTAGGTATCTATCTTTCCATTCAATTGCATAATTTAATGGTGTTTTTTCATCT
>CATOJU010000024.1 GCA_951800555.1 uncultured Rickettsiales bacterium
TATTTTTTAAATTCTTTACTTTTTTATTTTTTTTTTCTACGTTTCTTTGTAAAATTTGGATCTTTCTTTTTATTTTTATTTTCTTTAAAAATTTTTTTACTTTTTAAAAGTCCATCTTTTTTTACAAATAAATCATTTATCAATTTTGAATAATATTTCAAAAGATCCTTTTCATTCTTCAATAAACCAGTAGCAACAATACCCTCTGCCACTTTTAAATCATCTAAAAGAAATGTTCTATACGCTATAACATCCGGTATTATTTTATTATCTAGTAATTCTAATAAAACATTTATTTCTACTTTTTTGCTTAAAATATATAAATTGCTCCAAGCTATATATCTACTTTGTAATTCTTCTTTTGAAAGTATTTTATATTTTTCAAATAGTTTTATATTCTTTTTTGAAATAATTTCTTCTAATGTTGAAAAAATACTTTTATTTGTATATAATTTTCTTTTTTTAGCTTCCTTTTCCCAATCTTTGGAATAACTGTCTTTCTCAAATCTTATGTTTTTAGTTCTAATTATAATATCTTTAATTGTCTTCAAAACAGCAATTTCAAATGGTTCAGTCTCAAGATAATTGTTTATTAGGTTTATTGTTTTATCAATAGAGTCCGTTACTATTGTATTTAAAATAGCTATTGGAGTAGCAGCATTTTGAGATGATCCAACTGTTCTAAATTCAAATTTATTCCCAGTAAAAGCAAAAGGCGATGTTCTATTTTTATCAACATTATCTTTTAAGAAATTTGGAACTTTTTTAAAAGTTGCAAATAATTTTGATTCAAATTCCAAGTCTATATTTGAACTTTTTTCTATTGTATTTAAAACTTTATCTAAAAAATGTCCTAAAAATACAGAAATTATATTTGGTGGCGCCCCATTGCCACCTAACCTAGCTTCATTTCCAGGAAATGCCACAGATGACATTAATAAATCACTATGATCATAAACAGCTTGTATAACAACAACTAGAAAAGTTAAAAATTGTAAAATATCATTTTTATTTGAATTATATTTTAATAAATTATTTCCCTTTGAATCTTCTAAAGACCAATTTAAATGTTTAGCACTACCACAAATTTCGCTAAATGGTTTCTCATTTAAAAGACAAACCAAACCATGTTTACTAGCAATATTATTCATTAGTATCATCAATAATTGATTATGATCGTTTGCCAAATTTGCTTCTTCATATATTGGTGCAAATTCAAATTGATTTGGCGCTACTTCATTATGTCTTGTAGCTACTGGAATCCCATATTTATAGCATTCTGTTTCCACATCATTCATAAAGCCTAAAACTTTACTTTTTATTATTCCTAGATATTGATCATACATTTGTTGTGTCTTTGGTGGTTTTATACCAAACAATGTTTTTCCTAACATTTTTAAATCATCTCTTTTTTCAAATTTATCTTTATCTATTAAAAAATATTCCTGTTCTAATCCAACAGTAGGGTAAACACTTTTTACATCTTTTCCAAAAAATTCCAATAATTCTTTACATTTTTGATTTAAAGCAGCTTTTGATTTTAATAAAGGTAGTTTTTGATCAATCGATTCACCATTATAGGTTATAAAAACAGATGGAATACATAATGTTTTTACTCCATTATTATCATATATAAATAATGGACTAGAAGCATCCCAAGCCACATATCCTCTAGACTCAAAAGTATTTCTTGAACTATCTGTTGAAAAACTATTAGCTCCCGTTTCAACATAAATTAAACTAGTACCACTTAATTTTTCTATTGCTTCATCACTAGAATCTAAAGATAAAAAACTATCATGTTTTTCCGCACTTTTCCCATTTAATGGTTGAAACCAATGGGTATAATGACTAGCTCCCATTGATATGGCCCAATTTTTAACTGCATTTGCTATTTCATTCGCTTGATTCTCATTTATCGCAATATCTTCATCTATCCATCTTTCTAAAATTGAAAAAGTTTCTTTTGAAAGAATATCACACATTTTTTTTCTATCAAATACATTTTCTTTGTAGATTTTGGAAATTTTGCTGCTCATAATAATAATTATTTTTATTTATGTTTATATATTATATAAAAAATATTAATATTCAAGATATTTTTGGAATGTGTAATTGTTTTTTCTTCTCGTATTTTTATTGCGTTTACTATTTCTTTAATTTTTCTTTATTTATGTTATTCTTACACATTTTTATTATCGTAAAAAGTTTAAAAAATAAAATTAGGATTAAAAACAATTATACTGATAAAATATATATTATAATTTTGAAAACTTTTTAAATAAGTTGATTATTTAGGCAAAAAAATAAAATATATAGAAAGTATAAAAATTTTTAATTTTATGAAAAAATTAACTTTATTATTGTTATTGTGTTCCATTAGTTTTGCAAGTTGTAAAAGCGTTTATGCTTTCCCAAATTTATTCGGTAAAAATATTAATAAAGATGATGATAAATTTGATAAACTTGATAAATTGAATAAAAATATTAAAATATCAAGAATGGTTGAAAGTGAAACAAGTAATTTCTTAGCATTAACGAAACAGGCAAGTTATATTTCTAAAAAAATAGAGAATCTTTACAGAGCTTTAGAAAACAATGTGGAAGAGTATGATAGACTAACAAATTCTTATAATAAACAAAAAAATAATTTAAATAAAGTTTATAAATCTATTAATTTATCTATGAAGAAAATAAATAATCTAATTAAATACGAAAACGAAAAAGATATAATTATTACACCAAAAAAAATTTCACAACAGAAAGATATTGATTTATAACTTAATTTCAGTATATCAAAATTCTGAGGTTTTGCAAAAAAATAGCTATCATAATTTTATCAAAAACAAATAGTTGGCAGTATTATAAAAAAGTAATAAAATTTTATTAATTAATATATACATAATTTAAGTGAAATTTTGAAGAGTTATGTTTTATGGTTTTTAAGATTATTTAAATAGCATTAATAATTATTTTATTTTTATATAGAAATCCTATTAATCAATATTTGAATATATACAAAATAGTACTGCCGGCTTTTCATTCTTAAGTTACTATTTATATAGATAATAATCAATAAATAAAAAAGGATAAAAATTGGTAATGTTGCTTTTGGATTCGATAACAATATTATTATTTTTTATACTTTTTTATTTTTAATATTATTTTGAAAATACAGACTATTTTATTCTTTATAAAAAACTCTTGATTTATTTTTATCAAAATTTAATATTAATATTAATTATATATAACAAACACTAAAATGTCAGAAAATAAAGATTTGTCAATAGCTTTACGAAATTTTGTAACAATAAGTTTAGTAATTATATGTAGCTTAGTACTACTATTTATAATAATAGGAACTTCAATATTTATTTGTATAAGAGGCTTAAACAAGACAAAAGCACTATTTATGGGGCAAGATCTTGGAGGAATTTTGCGATTAATATTTATTGATTTTAGAAGGCATTGGTTATTCATAATACAACATTTTGATCAGTTTTCCGCATATCAATCTTATTTTCTTAAAATTATATTGTCAACATTAACACCTATACTGATATATGCCTGTTGTTTCTTTAAATACAAATCACAACTTTTAGAATGGAGACCATTTAAACAACCAGAAAGTCAACATGGTAATGCTCATTGGGCTACATTAAAAGAAATGAAACAAGCCAAACTTTTTGAAAAAAAAGGGATGCTTTTAGGAAATTATAAAGGAACATATTTAGTAGAATATAGTTTTCAGCACGCACTTTTATTTGCTCCTACCGGTTCTGGTAAAGGTGTGGGATTCGTAATTCCAAATTTATTATTTTGGAATGAATCAGTTATAGTGCACGATATTAAACTTGAAAACTATGAACTAACTAGTGGTTATAGAAATAGAGTTTTAAAACAAAAAGTATTTTTATGGAACCCAGCAGATCAACAGGGAATAACTCATTGTTATAATCCTATGGATTGGGTAGCAAGGGATGCCGGTGGTTTGGTGGACGATGTACAGAAAATTGCAAAATTCCTATTGCCGAAAGAAGACTTTTGGGTAAATGAAGCAAGATCTTTAACTGAAGGATTAATGTTATATTTGTATGCAGATAAAAATAAACCTACTTCATTAGGTGAAACTTTAAGGTTAATAAGAAGTGAAGATTTAGCCTATAGTTTAGCAGTTGTTTTGGATACTTTAGGAGCGGAGATTCACCCTGTTGCATACATGAACTTAGGTGCATTTTTAAATAAAGCAGATAAAGAAAGATCGGGTGTATGTTCTACAGCCTCTTCAGCTTTAAGTTTATGGTCAAACCCTTTTGTAGATACAGCTACTTCAAAAAGTCACTTTAATATGGGTAGGTTTAGATATGAAGCATATTCTCTTTTTGTAGGTATTTCACCAAATAATATTGAACGTTTAAGACCATTATTACAAATATTTTATCAGCAGGCAGCAACTATATTTACACAAAAAATGCCGACAAAAGAAGAAAAAATTGGTGTAATGATGCTACTTGACGAGTTTCCAACATTAGGGGAAATGCAAGAAATTAAGGTTGGTATTGCTTACTACCGAGGTTATAGAGTTAAATTATTCTTAATTGTACAGGATACAGACCAGTTGAAGGATATTTATAAAGATGCAGGTATGAATTCATTCCTATCAAACGCTTCTTATCGTATAACCTATTCTGCTAATAACCCGACTACTGCTAAATTAATTTCGGATCTTTTAGGTAATAAAACAGTTGTGAGTGAAAGTTCAAGTAGACCGAAATATCTTGATTTAAATCCAGGTTCAAGAACTGTAAATGTAAATAAAAATAGTAGGAATTTATTGATGCCTCAGGAAATTATTACACTTCCTAGGGATCAAGAAATTATATTAATTGAATCTAAGAATCCTATTTTATGTAATAAAATTTTCTATTATAAAGATAAAATGTTTACAAAAAGGTTATTAGAAAAAACTTTTGTACCGAAACAAACACCATATATTGCCCCAACTAAGAAAAAAGACGATAAAGAAGGTGAAAAGAAATAATTAATTTTTATAGGGATATTAATTATGGGTAATGAATTAGTCTTGTTTAATCAAAAATTTAGAGTAAATAAAGATTCAATTTTGAATTATCTTTATACTAATACAGAAAGTAAAAAGCAAACAGATTTAGAAAGTTTTGTATTTTGTTTTACAGAATTATACAGATTACCAATTTTAATTCCACTATTAAATGCAATACTTACAAAAGTTAAGCATAGAGATGCAACATTTAAAGTAACACCATTATATAGTTGGGATAGGATAGCAGGGCATTGCGTGAGTGCTCCAAAAGAAATTAAAGATCAAGAAAGTAGTTTTAAAAAAAGATTTTTTTCCTATTATTATACAATAATGATAAAAAAAATTAGACCAGATATTATAATCCACGAAATAGCACATTCAATAGAAAGAATAGCTGAAATTGATCTAAATAATGGTTTTAAACAGGTTTTGGAAGCAGATTTTAAAGCAGGTAATAGTAATTCAACACATTTAAAAGCTGGCGTAAAAGATGTTATGGAAACCCAATTAAAAGGTTATAAATTAGAACATCATATGTCAGAACTTTTTGCAAGATTTTTTGAAATGCTAGCTATGTCCTATGATGTAGAAGGATGGGGGGAATATCAATTTTATTATAAAGAAATAGAAAAATATTTTACAAATACTGTAAAATGGACTAAAGAAGTTTTAACACCTATTTTAGATAAAAAAATTGATTCAGATGTTAAAGCAAGTTCTTTAGCTTTAGTTGAAAAATTAGAACCCTATAAAAAAAGCTGGGTTAAAAATCATCAATCTAAATTTGCAAATTCAGATGATCCCAACAAAAAATGGTTAAGTGTTGTAATGCAGGAAGAAAAACATATGTTTGATCCTGATGATATTATAAAAACTTTTGATAATAAAGAATTAAAAAAATTGGATAATGGTGCGGAGTATTTTGAATTTAAGAAAAAAAATTAGATTTTTACATAACAATAAAAAATTTATTGTTATGTAAATATGTTTAAAATATGTTACAACCTTTAGTTTGTTGATTTCCTTTTAGTTTTTCTATTGTTGTTGATTGTTCTTTTTTTAATTGGTTTTCGTTTCTTTCTATTTGTCTTCCAATTTCTATATATTTTTCTACATATTTTATTGGTTTTAATTTTTCTACTATTACTTTTGGATCTTCAGAAAATATGTCAATATAACCTGAATTTGGTTCCACTAATTCATATTTTTCTGCTCTTTTATTCAATTCTGAATTAACTTTTTCTTTAAGTATTTTTACCCAGCTTAAATAAATAGAATTATATTTTGGTATTTCTTTTATTATTTTATTATTATATCTTTCTTGGAATAATTTTATAGCATCTTCGTATTCTTTTGTATCTTGATATAAATAAATAAGTACATCACAGAAATTTTTTTCATTTCCTCCATAAGGAGGAATAATGGGTTTATTTAGTTTAGCCCAATAAAAAAATATCAATAGTTTAATTAAAAGTTTTTCTTGAATATATTTAAACCAGTATAATAAAATTAACCTACTTGATTTTTTCATTACAATATTATAATATGTGTTTATATTAATAAGTTTTTTATAAAATGACAAAAAAAGAATTTTTAAGAATTATTTCAGAAAAAGCTAACTCAACTTTAAAAGATGCGGAGTTATTTTATAACATTATTTTTGATACAATAAAAGAAAATATGAAAAATGAAAAAGTTTCAATTTCTGATTTTGGAACATTTAGCGTGGTTGCTACAAAGGCCAGAAAAGGAAGAAATCCACAAACTGGAGAAGAAATTAATATTCCAGCATCTTCAAAAGTAAAATTTAGTCCATCAGTAAATTTAAAAGAAACTTTAAAATAATAATTTACTCTATAAATCAATCTTTATAACTAATTTATATTAATTTATAAATTAGTTTAATTTTTTGTTTTAATTATTTTCTGACTAAAAAATCGGTTTTTTTAAACATTAAAGCTTCGGCTAAATGATTTTCATTAATATCTTTAGCACCATTTAAATCAGCAATAGTTCTTGCAACTTTAATTATTTTATTATAACTTCTTAATGTTAAATTATACATTTTATCTGCCATTTTAAGCATATTTTCACATTCTTCGTTTAATTGCATGTACATTTTTATATCTTCATTACTTGCTGAGGCATTTGTTTTTTTTATGTTGTTACTAGAATTTTTATATCTTTCCAATTGTATATTTCTTGCAAAATTTACCCTTTCTTTAACTTTTGCCGAATTTTCATTATTTATTGCTTTTTGTTTTTCTTTAAAGATATCAATTTTTGGAATATCAATAAATAAATCAAATCTATCTAATAATGGACCAGATATTTTATTTTGGTATTCTTGAGCACAAATTGGTCCTCTTTTACATTGTCTCGTAGCATCTCCATAAAAACCGCATTTACAAGGGTTCATAGCAGCTATTAATTGAAATTCTGCCGGAAATGTTATATTTTGGAGAGCTCTGGCTACAGATATTTTTCCAGTTTCTAATGGTTGTCTTAAGGAATCTAAAACTTGTCTTGGAAACTCCGGTAATTCGTCAAGAAATAGAATACCATTATGAGCTAAAGAAATTTGGCCAGGTTTTGGCTTACTGCCCCCACCAACCATAGCCGGGACTGAACAAGAATAATGTGGATCTAAAAATGGTCTTTTAGTTATTAATTCACCATTATAAATATTCCCGGCTACACTATTAATAATATTAATTTCTAATATTTCTTTAGAAGTTAAATCCGGTAAAATTCCAGAAATCCTTTGAGCTAACATAGATTTTCCAGTTCCCGGTGGTCCTATCATTAATAAATTGTGACCACCGGCCGCTGCGATTTCTAAAGCTCTTTTACCTTGTCTTTGCCCATATACATCTTTTAAATCAAGATAAATATTTTCTTTTTTTGATTTATTCAAAATTGGCTTTTCTATTTTACAAACACCGTTTAAATAATTTATAAGAGTTAATAAATTATCGACTGCTATTATATCAATATTTTCGTTGGCCCATAAAGCTTCTTGAGCACAATTTTTTGGACAAATAATTCCTAAATTTCTTTCTACGGCGCCCATAGCAATTGGCAAAATACCATTTACAGCATTTATTGAACCATCTATTGATAATTCGCCTACAACTATGTATTTTTCAATTAATTCTTGTTTTATTATACCCATCTCAATTAATAATCCTAATGCCATAGGCAAATCTAAATAACTACCTTCTTTATTTATGTCTGCTGGGCTTAAATTTATTAATAATCTTTTTGCCGGAAAACTTAAACCTATTGAATTTATAGTTGCTCTTATTCTTTCTTTTGCTTCCATTACAGCTTTATCTGGTAAACCAACAATATTAAAAGCTACAATACCAGTTGATAACTTTACTTCAACATTTATATCGATTTCATTTATACCTAAAAGTGTAAGCGTTTTTATTTTTGCTACCATATTAATAATTATTATTATAAGTTATATAAAATATTAATATTTATTAAAAAATTTTCAAGTAAAATACTTTAATAAAGAATAAAATTATTGATACCAATTTACTTTAATTTCCCAATGTAAAAAAAAAATTTTAATATAATTAAATGTTAAAGTTACAATATACAACTTTTACATAAATTTATTTGACTTTATATAATTAATATATTAATCTAAAATCAATATTTTAACTAATTTATCTATTATGAAAGGCGATGATTTTATAGCTATTCAAAAATTCAAAAAAAGAATTTCTATATGGAGAGCAATAACAATTATAGTAATATTTTTTTACTTACTTTCATTATGCAACAAGATAATTAAAAATAACATAATAAAAAGGGATATTATAGCAAGAGTAAAGATTAGAAACTTTATAAATAATGATTCATTTTCTAAAGAAAAATTAGAATATTTAAAAAACGATAGAATAAAAGCTATTATTTTAGACATTGATTCTTCCGGCGGTGATGTAGTAGCAAGCGAAATTCTATATACATTTTTTAGAAAACTATCTATTGATAAACCTGTTATTTCGCAAATTAATGGAGTGGGGGCATCTGGAGCATATCTATTAGCAATGGCAAGTGATTATATAATTGCCTATAATACTAGTATTGTAGGTTCAATAGGGGTTATGATGCAAAGTTATGAAATTACTGAATTAGCTGATAAAATCGGAATTTCTTTAACAAATTTCAAAAGTTCTGCACTTAAAGCTGCCCCCAATCCATTTGAAAAAATAACACCAGATGTTGATATGGTGGTCAATCAAGAAGTCAACGATATATATGATTATTTTTTGACAATTTTTATTCAAAGAAGAAAAATAAAACCAATAGAAGCACAGGAAATAGCTAACGGTCAAATTTATACAGGAAGGCAGGCGTTAGAATATGGTTTAATAGACAAAATTGGTGGCGATGATGAGGTTATTGAATACTTTAAAGATATCAATATAGATATGGATAAAGTTAAAATTGTAGATTTTGATATCTACAAAAATTCTACTAAATTTAATAGCATTTTATCTTCTTTTAGAAGTAATATTTTTAAAAACAAGATTCAAGCTATTTATAAAAAATATTAATAATTTTAAAAAAAATATGTTAATTAAAAATATAAAAACAGGTAAAGATGTTCCTAATAGTGTAAATGTTGTAGTTGAAAATCCTGCAAATGCTTTGCCAGTAAAATATGAGTTAGATAAAGAAAGTGGGGCACTTTTTGTCGATAGATTTTTAGCAACTCCTATGCACTATCCTTTAAATTATGGCTTTATACCAAATACACTTTCTGGGGATGGCGATCCTATCGATGTTCTTGTCTTTTCAGAATACCCAATTACTTATGGTGCAGTTATACCATGTAAACCGATAGGAATTTTATTAATGGAAGACGAAAAAGGTGAAGATGAAAAAGTTTTAGCAGTTCCAACAGAAAAAATGAATAGTGAATATTCTAAAATTAATGAAATTGATGAACTTCCAAAAGTAACCTTAGATAAAGTTGAACATTTTTTTGAACATTATAAAGATTTAGAAAAAGGTAAATGGGTGAAAGTTGCTGGCTATAAAGATTCTAAAGAAGCCAAAAATAAAATCTTAGAAGCTATAGAAAGGGCTAAATAATAATTATTTACATTAATTTATTTATAAATTTTTGTTTATTATTTGTTAATAGGAAGTATATTATTTTTATATATTTCCTACTAAAAATATTAAAAGTTTTTTATCTTTATTTTTTAATAATTTTTATTATCTAATTACAT
>CATOJU010000025.1 GCA_951800555.1 uncultured Rickettsiales bacterium
TAGAGATTATTTATACTCCAAATTATTTTTTAAAACTGTTAAAGAAAATCGGCTGGAAACAGTATATTTTATAACTGAAAAAGCTAAGAAAAATAATTACAAAATAGATGTAAATATAAAAGATAATGTTAACTATACTCCACTTCATTATGCAGCTGAAAATAAAAATTTAGAAGTAATTAAATTTTTAATTGCTCAAGAAGGAATAGATATAGACGCAAAAAATAATAGAAATTGGACTCCACTTTTTTCTGCAGTCTTATCTGATAATCTAGAATCGATTAAACTTTTACTTTCTCAAAAAAAAATAGATGTAAATATAAAAGATAATGATGGCCTTGATCCGCTTTGTTTTGCAGTTATGAGAAATAATAGTATAGGGACAATTAAACTTTTACTTTCACATCCAAAAATAGATGTAAATAAAAAATACGATGATGATATTACTATATTTCATATTGCAGTTCAAAGAGGAAATCCAGAAGTAATCAAACTTTTACTTGCTAAAGATGAAATAGATGTGAATGTAAAGGATTCTATTGGCAATACTTCACTTCATCGTGCAGCTGAAAATAAAAATTTAGAAGCAATCAAACTTTTACTCTCTGACAAAAGAATAAAAATTGAAGATGATATATTAATGCAACAATTACAAAATATGGCTGAAGAATATCCAGAAATTGCAGAAGAATTAGAAATTTATCAAAAAAATAAATTTGAAAATGCTATAGGAGAGACTTCTAATTTAGAAGATCAAATAGAAAAGAAAAAGAAAAATTGTCTTTTAATATAAATAATTATTTAAAAATTTTTTAAAAAACAAATACCATTTTTAATTTTTTTTGAAATTGGTATTTATTTTTAAATAGATTTTTCTGCATAAAAAAATCTTAACCCTACTACAAAGTACTTTAAACTTTTAATATTATAGAAATCATACTTTTATAGAAATAACAGAAATTTTTAATTTTAAAAAGTAAAGTTTGGATTATTAATAATAATACTAGCAAAACCACTTTTTAATACAATTACTATTTTATCTTTTTCGATAATATTTGAAATTCCGCCAACAAATCCAAAATCTAAATCTATTCTATTAAGCGGCCATTTTAAATCATTACAAGAAATTTCTTTTACATCTGTTAAAGGTATAATTGATAAAATTTTACTTTTTTGATTTTTTATTTCTAATTTATCTTTTAATAAATAAATTTCTTCATTATCCCCAATAATTTTACACTTAATATTATTTGGTATATATTTTAATGTCAATAAAGTACAAAGTGTATGATCAAATCTATCGCCCGTTCCACACAAAATTGTTATTTTATTAATAGATTTTTTATAATTATTTAATATATATTTTAAAGCAAAAAATAGATCACTTTCATCTTGATTATCTTTTTTTATTATTTTTGTAAAATTATTAAATTTATAATTTTCCAATATTTTATTATTAATAGAATCAAAATCTCCAAAAATATAATGTGGAATACAATTTTTATTTATTTTATATAAATTATTTAAACCACCATCAATACAAATTACTTTATCAAATTTTTGCAAATAACTTTCTGGTAAAATATTTGGAATTTTTTTACAATTTCCATTAACAATAAATATTATATTCATTTACATTAATAATTTAATCATACCAATAATATCTATTATTAGATATACAATTGAATTTATCGCTAGACCAAAACTTTTTTTTGATAAAGCACTTATTAAACAATTTAAAGTATTTATAATATAAACTGTATACAAAAACATAAAATTTGCATTTTGCATTTTAAAAGTAATATAGGAAGCGGATAAAACACCACTAATAATACAACTTATTTCATTAAAAAATAGTAATTTATTATTCTGCCATTCATTTTTAAACCAATTTGTAGTATCAGACATATTTTTTATAGTTTTTTATTTTATTTTATTATTGAAAAATTTTATTTCAAATAATATTTAGTTATTTTATATTTATTATAATTTAACAACTTTTATTAAATAATTTTAGCACCACTAAACGTACTTAGTATTTTATCATTTAAACTGACTTTTTCTTGTTGTTGTATAGAGCCAGAACCATTTTGTAGTTTTTTTACTAATTCAATTATTTCTGGAATTGAACTTCCATAACAAATTTTTAATAATAATACTTCTATAAAATTCTTTTGATTATTAACAGTCTTAATTTCGTTTATACTTTTTATTATAAATTGCCAAATTCTGAATAAACCTGCAATTTTTATTTTTTTATAATTTTCTTCTAACCAATTTTTTTGGAATGTTGATAAATTTTCAATTTCTATTGAATTATTTTTCATAAGTAATTGATGTGTTATATCTAATAAATCATTTAAAAATATACTACAATCAACTATTGTATTATATATTTCTCCAAATAATTTCAAAACAGCTTCTACATCATTTTTTAATAATAAATTATATAACTCATAAATTTTTTCTTTTCCACCAACCCCTAAAACATCAATTACAGTCTCTTCACTAATTTCCTTAGAAAAATTATTAAATGAAATAACTCTATCAAGCAAAGATAACGAATCACGAACAGAACCCTCGGCAGCATTAGCTATAATATTTGCTCC
The DNA here is from genome assembly GCA_951800555.1 of uncultured Rickettsiales bacterium. Classification (GTDB taxonomy): domain Bacteria; phylum Pseudomonadota; class Alphaproteobacteria; order Rickettsiales; family UBA1997; genus CATOJU01. Next base: position 2,610 of record CATOJU010000025.1, read on the forward strand.
AGTTTTATCTAAAACATAATTTTCTTTCGTTGCTATATTCATTAAGTGTTCAGCTAAAACATTTTGTGGAATTTTATTTAAATCAAATCTAATACATCTTGACAGAATTGTAATTGGAACTTTTCTAATTTCTGTGGTTGCAAAAATAAATTTTACATGTTCTGGTGGTTCCTCAAGTATTTTTAATAAAGCATTAAAAGCACTATTTGATAACATATGCACCTCATCAATTATATATATTTTATATCTTGATGAAATAGGTGCATAGTTTATATTTTCAATAATATCCCTAATATCATTAACACCAGTATGACTTGCAGCATCAAATTCTATAACATCTTGATCCACACCATTTGCAATTGCTTTGCAATGCGAACATTCTAAACAAGGCTCCATAGTTTCTTTACCATTTCCATCTTTACCTATACAATTTAAAGATTTTGCTATTAATCTAGCAGTAGTAGTCTTTCCAACACCTCTTATGCCCGTAAGAATAAAAGCATGATGTATTTTATTTTTTTGTATAGCATTTGTTAATGTTTTTACCAAAACATCTTGTCCTATTACATCTTCAAATCTTTGCGGTCTATATTTTATAGCTAAAACTTTATAATTTTCTGTCATTGGTTTTTATTAAAATATTTATTATAAATATAATTTTTTCATTACTTAAAATCAAGATATATTTTTGACATTATACATACCTTTATATTTTGACACTACCCTATCCAGTTCCTCTTTATTTTTAATTTTATATCGATAGTTCCCTCATATAAAATTTTCCACAAGAAAACAAATATTACAAAAAAAACGATAATTTCCCAATATTTTTAACGGAATAATATATATTTACACGCCTTTATTGTTGAAAATATTAAAAATTTAAAGTATTTTGCGGTAAAATTCAGAATTTTGTAAAAAAATATATTTTAGTATTATTCTAAATTATTGATATCTATGCAATTTTTTTATGCAAGAAGTCTAATATATACTATCAAAATATACATAATTTATACACTAAAATATATATTTTTCTTATTTTTAAATTAAAAAGTAAAGTTGTGATTATATTAATTCTAACTTACTATCTTTATATAAATCGAAAAATGATACTATGATTATTTTTAATATTAATTCAACTAAAATTGCTCACAATTTTTTAATCATATAATATTTATCATATTTTGAATTTTTTCTATTTTTTCTCATAAATTGAACTTCAAAACCACACTTTTTATAAAATTCAATTGCATTCTGAAAAGCATTAGTAACTAAATTTATATTATCACAATCTCCTTTATTTATTTCTTTTTCAACAATTTCTAATAATTTTTTGCCATAACCTAATCCTCTGCCTTCCTTTGATATACAAAGCTCATCAATATAAATTTCAGAAAATGCTTTCCAGCCGTGTATTCCACCAATTATTTCATTATTATCATTTTTTAAGGCATAAGCAAAAGCTTCAAAACCAAGCTCTGCATTTTTTTCTTTGTCATTTTCTTCAAAAATACGATTCATAACCGTATCTAACTCTTTTTTATCTTCCAATCTTTCTATTTTCATTTCAATTTTTTATATTTTTAATATTTTTTTTAATCTTTATTTATTTTTTCTTTACCATAAAATTTTTCAAATTCTTCTAAAGAAATTTGTCCTGGAGCAGTATTATTCTCTCCTATATAGGCAAAAGTCAAATATGTACCTAACATAGGCCCTGCAATTCTAATATCTTTACCTCTTTCGCCCATACCTATTATAATTGCTTTATATCTTTCTCTTAATGACAGAATTAACATTTTTAATGTTGTTAGATCTTCATCACTATTTACATATGTAGCTATCTTTGGTATATCAACAATTTTATATGATAAAATATTTTTACAAATCTTTGATAACTCTTCAAAATTAGGCGTTTCTTTAAAATTATGGTGCGATCCAATAATTTTAGTATTATTTTTGCTAAAATTTATATATCCTAACTTCGATATTTCAATATCTATATGATTAAATTGTAAATCATTAGCTTTATTTATAATTTCCAGCAATTCTCCTGTATCTCCTTCAAATTTTCCACCTTCTGTAACACTTCTACAGGTAAAAATATTATCAACAACAGTATTTTTTTTAATAATATCTAAATCACTAAGTTTTAAATTCTTTATATAATCAGCTCTTAGTTCAACAAATTTACAAACCTTTTGTGTCTCTTCTAAATTTTTTAAAAATTCTTCCAAATTTTCACCAGCTACAGTACAGCATACTTTAATATCATTATTTATCATAATAAAACCTCTTTCATAACATTAATACTAGGTTCCATACCAGTATAAAATCTAAATTGTTCAACTCCCTGATAAAGTAGCATTTCCCAGCCATATATTACATTAGCACCAATCTTTAATGAATCTTTTATTAATTTTGTTTCTTTTGGTGAATATATACATTCAAAAACTATATGATTTTTATTTAAAATATCTGTATTTATAGGAGCTTTTCCGTTCAATTCACCCATTCCAACATTAGTCATATTTACTATAATATCACAATTTGAAATTTTATCATCATCATATAAATTAAAGGCTTTACAATTAAATTCATTAGCTAACTTTTCTGCCTTTTCAATAGTTCTATTAAAAATATTAATTTCACAATTATGTAATTTAAAAGCATAAATACAGGCTCTAGATGCCCCACCCGCCCCTACAATTGCAATTTTTTTATTATTCAAATCAATATTTCTTTCCAAAAATGGTTTTTCTATACCATACCAATCTGTATTATAACCTATATATTTCGCACCATCAAAAAATACACTATTTACAGCTTTTATTTGTCTTGCTTCTTCTTTTAATTCATCTAAATATTTAATAATATTAATTTTATGTGGCATAGTACAGGTTAAACCAATTAATACTCCTTTATTTTCTTTATTAAATATCTTTAAATCATTAACAAAATCTTCCAATTCATCTTCTTTAACTTCTATTCTATCAAAAACATAATTTAAATTTGCAACTTTATAGGCATTATTATGCATAGCTGGCGACAAAGAATGCTCCACAGGACTACCTATAATAATACAAATTTTTTTATACGGGTTATTCAATTTTATTTCTTCTAGTTTATTAATAAATTTCATATTCCTCCATATTTATCATTTATAATATTAATCAAATTTTCCACATTTTTATCTGTATTTGAATTATTTGTATTAAAAATAATATCAGCCATTTCTTTATAACTATTTTCTCTTTCCTGCATAATTTTTAAATTATTTTTAATATATTCTTCAATATTTACAGTTTGTCCACTCAGATCTGGTCTATTATTCTCTAAAAGTTTTGATTTTTTTAATCTTTCTGCAATTATATCATTATCGGCCCAAAGCAATATTTTTAAGGTGTTTTTACTTCTTAAAATTTCCTGTCGTTGAATATCCCCAAAAGTATATTTATTATTAAAAATAATATTATTTACACCAACCCCTCCACCAGCTGAAATTATAATATTATCTGTATTTAATAGCTCCTTAAGTTTTTTAAGTTCTAATTCTCTAAATTTATCCCAATTCTGCCCATTGTTAGTAATTTCATTAATAGTTTTATTTTGTTCTTCTTCAATTTCTTTATCTGTATCAAAAACTTTTATACCTATTTTTAAGCCTAATTCTTCTGATATTATACTTTTTCCACTACATCTAAATCCTAAAAATAATATTCTTTCGTATTTTTGCATAATTTTTTCCTGTAAATATAATTTTATTATACTATTTTTAAAACTTAAAGTCAAGTTATTCAATAATAAAAAAATCTATATTTTATATAATTAACTTAGTTTTTCATATAAATTGATATTTTTATTTTTACAAGGTTTTATTAGTAATTTATTACTTAAAAAGTATATATTACCTATTACATAAAAATTTTATTGAAAAATAATTATCAAATTATCTTAATTAAGAATGGCATATTAATTTTAAAATTATAATTATATAATATAAAGCAAATAAATCAGATTTTCCTGCTTAAAAAAATAATACATATATATTAAATCTAAAAATAATACCATTTAATTAACAAAAACTAAATGGTATTACAAATAGTGCTTTACTATTTTCTCCCTTAAAACTTAACTACTATTTCTTCTTTATTTTCATTTATTTGATTATTTTATCCAACAATTTTTAAGCTTGTCTCATTATAAAAAATTTTTTCTTCTTTATTTGCAACTTTATACTCATTACAACCATTATCAAATGACTCGTTAAACATTTTTAAATTATTATCACGTCCTATGATAATACTACCTTCTTTACTAGCTTCGTTATTTGACAAAATACTAATAAAGTTAGTTACATTTCGCTCATATAAAGATATTATTTCATTTTTAAAATTATTAATCTTTTCATTATTATTACCATATTCTCGACCACACTGAAAAAGTATATTTTTTAAAGATTCCACAAATTTAGTATCATTTACATTTATTCTATTTTCTTTAAGATATCTTATTAAATCATCTTTTGTATAGTTTTTATTTTTACCTAAACCAGTCTGTTTATCTAATGTTATATTAATTTTTTTTGTTTCTATTTTATTACCGCTTAAATTGTTTAAAGAAGCCTTTGTTACTCCGTACTCACTTTCTTTTAAAGTATAAAAAGGTTTCTTGTAAACATTAATTTCTGTAATAGTATTATTTTCACTCATATCATCCCCCTATTTTATAGTTAATAATAAAATTTTTATAAATTATATAATATAATTTAGTTAATAAAATAAAAATTAATTCTTTATAAGTCAACAAAAAAATATAAAACACTTCTAAAACAATTGACTTTTATTTTTTGTTATATTAAAATCCATATCGGAAGATAAATAGGCATTTTACTCACGAATAAATCAGGACCGAAAGGTAGCAGTTTTAAATGAATTAATTTGGGTTATTTATCTTCTTAAAAAATCATAAATATTTATTTATTTTTTATCTTAATAATAAAAACAATTTTCTGTAACTAAACTTCCAAAAATATAATATATAACTTATAAATAAAATAAATAAATTTAATATATTATATTATGTATGCCGCATTTTTTATTGCTTTACAATTACAATTAACTTCTCTAAAAAAAGAAGCAATAAATTTTAATAAAGAACAAAACTTGATTTTTATTAATCAAGATATTAATATTACAAATAGTAAAATAGATAAAAATAAAAAACAAAAACTAGGAGAGATAAAGAACAATGAAAATATATTTAATAGAAAAACTGAAAAATTATATTCAAATTCGAATATTTTACCATTAAAGGTAGAAAATATAAATTTATTAAAAAGGGAAAAAATATTTAACAAAGAATTTAGGAAAATGTTTAATAAAAGAACAAATTGGAGTTTAAAAACACAAAAGCAAGTCTTTAATTTAATAAAGGAAGCTGGAGTTTATAATGACGATTTTTTTGAAAAAGTTGATAAAATTGTAAAAATCGCATTAAATAGAACAAATTTACAATCCAATAGTAAAGAATATAAAAATAAATATTATTTATATTTTTTACAAGCAAGTACACAAATTAAATTTTTCAATAGAAATGTTAAAAATAACCAAGAAAGATGGCAAACTGGATTGCAGAATTTTATAACAGATAAAAATATAAATAAAGTAAGGGAAATGGTAAATAATATGGACAATTTTATAGAGGAAATAAATTTTAAACAAAATGTTGATCATAATATAATTGTCATTTTAGGATCTACACTTGCTCATATTAGAAATAGAATGGAATTTGCTTATAAAGAATTAATTAAAGAAATAGAAAAGTGGAATTCTAAAAAAAATAATAAACAAATTATAATTTTAACATCCGATAGAATTGTTTTTAACAATAAAGAAATTAACAAAAATATAATAAAAGCTAGTAATTACAACGAAATTGAAAACATTACATTAACAAAAGAACAAAAAGATTTTATTGAATTTTATCAAAATAATAATTTATCTTTAAAACAATTTAAAAAAGATTTTGAAAAAATCACAGAAAATACTGCTGGTGAAATTGTAATTAAAGAAATCAATAATAAATTAAAAAATTATAATAATATAGATATAAAAACTCTTAAAACTGGAAATAAAAAAATATCTAACGGCATTATTAGCGCAAAATATAAAAGAGCAGATACTGTAGATACTATAAAGACTTTATTAAATAAATATCCAAATCTTTATGAGCAAAATATTGTATTTGTTACAAATCAACCATATATTCAATCACAAAAAGCACAAATTGAAACTGTATTAAAAAATAAGAAAATTGAAATTGTTGGAGAAGGAATAACAGATATAAATAATGATACCATAAAAATAATATTGCAAAATGTCGCTGGCGTTATTAATAGTAATTTTGAAATGAATGAAAAAAATAATAAAGAAGCTATTAAAATTTTAAAAGCCGGAATTGAATACTTAAAACTATTAGAATATGGCTATATACTAAAAAATATATATTAATTCTAGTCTAATAATTTACATATATATATTTATAAAGATTAAGCTAAATTTTTAATATTAATTATAAAATTTGACAATTAAAACCATTTAAATTAAATTTTAACCATATTAATTATTTAATAAAAATATGGCAGAAAAAAATTTTAAAATTGCTGAGCTCATTAGCACATTTTTTTATGTAGGTAAATCAAAAATTTGTCCAGGAACTATGGGAAGTATAGCTACTTTACCCCTAATAATTGTATTTTTAATGTTTAGACAATTCGTTTATGATAATCTACATTTTAATATTTGCCCTATAATAACATTGCCATTTTTAATAATTTTTTTATTCTTTATTGGTTATTATGCTACCAAAATTTATATAGAAGAAACAAAACAAGATGACCCAAAAGAAGTTGTAATTGATGAAGTTGTCGGACAATTATTAAGTTATACTATTTCACTTCTTTCATATGTGTTTTTTGTTAATGGTACAAATATAGATAAATTATTTCAAAAATCCCATCCCTATATTCTTTATTATTTCCTATTAATAATGCCAATTATTCTTTTTAGAATCTTCGATATTACAAAACCATTATTTATAGGCTGGGTTGATAAAAATCTTAAAAACGCCTATGGCGTTATGTTAGATGATGTAATAGCTGGTCTTTGTGCTGGTATAATTAATTTATTATTAATATTTTTTTTGATAAAAATACTTTTTTAAATGGAAATATTATTATTCTCTAAAGACGATTTTTTAATAAATTTTTTTAAATTAAACTATAATTGTGTTGATTTGAAA
>CATOJU010000026.1 GCA_951800555.1 uncultured Rickettsiales bacterium
TAAGTTTGAGTTTAAACTTAAAATTAAATAGAATGGGAATATTACTATATTAAAATATCTATAAAATAATAAAAATTATAAATAATAATCGCGAAATTTAAATTTTAACTAAAATTTAAAAATTTTTAATTTAATTTACTTAATTTTAAACTAGTTTATAACTAGTTTGATGATTTTATAAATTTTTATTTTAGAGGATAATTATGACAAATATAACTATTATAGCTGGACCATGTTCAGTAGATAAAAATAACTTGAATGAAGTTGATGAAATTTTATCAATAAAAATTAATCAAAAAAAGGCAATAGCTGGTACAAGAGTTGTTGGGCTAAAATCAAGAACAATTTTAGAAAAATCTGGCGAAGGAATGGGTATGGATTTTGATGTTTATATGCATAATTGTGATATTTTAATAAATGGTGGGAATTCTAATGATTTTGAAGATTTACCATCAATGTTAATGGCTAAAAAAATACAAGAAAAACATAATTGCATAATAGCAACAGAAATTATGAACCCAGCAGTGCAGATGCCACAATTAGAAAAACATTTGAAAGGTATTGTAATGCCTTGGAATCCGTCTGTCAATCAATTAGGTTGGTCAGAATTACATATTTCTAAATACTGTGAAAGAAATAATTGGCTTTTAGGTGTAAAAAATCCAAAAGATTTAGGAGAAACATTAATAGATAGTGAAATTAACAATATTGCGGCACCAATGGAAAAAGTTTGGAAGGGTGTAGCTAGTTACTCAAATTTAGATGATGAAAGAAAAGTTTTAATTCATAGAGGAGTTAATTCAGAAATAAAAAGTGATTACAGAAATGATTTAGTTCATAAAGCTGCTATGAGGACAAAAGCTACTATGAATGGGGTAAAAATGTTTTTTGATCCAAGTCATTCTTGTGGTCCAAAATTAAGAGATAGAATAGTGGAAATTACAATAGAAGCTATGAAAATGAAATGTGCCGATGGAAGTGATTTATATGATGGAATTTTAATAGAAGTTGGAACATCTATAACAGATACAAAACAACATATAACAGTTGATGAATTAAAAATTTTAGTTAATGAATTGAATAAATTTAGAGAGTTCTAAAATGGGGTTTAAAAATATACTTATAATTGGTATGGGATTTATGGGGGTTGCTTTAGCAAAAGCTATAAAGTCTTTAAAGAATGATGATAAAGTAATTGGTTTTGATTTAGATAAAACTTTATTAAATATTCTTTTAAAAGAGAATATTATTGACAATTGTATAAATAATTTAGAAAATTTAGATAATATTGATATAATTTTTCTAGCAACTCCTACATCAAAATTTATTGATATTTTAAGTAAAATAAAAGATAAATTAAATAATCAAATAATAATTGATATAGGATCTATAAAAAATAAAGTTTTTAGCGATGTTAAAAATTTACTAAAAGATAAAATAAATTTATATATTCCTACTCATCCAATAGTTGGTGGTCGTTCATTAGATCATCAAAATATAGAGACAGAAATTAAAAGGATACCAAATAATTTATTTAAGAATAATTTAATGCATTTTTTTCCTTCTATATCTAATGAAAAAAATTTTATTATTGTTAAAGAACTTTTTGAGAATTTAGAAGTAAAAATTAATATAAAACTGACGATAGAAGAACATGATAGAATTTATGGTTTAATATCTCATTTACCTATGTTTTTAAGTATAATATTTTTAATGTCTTTTAAAGGTAATAGAAAAATTTATAGTTATTTTGTGGATAAATTTAATGATGCTATGTGGATACCTATATTTTTTGATAATATAGGAAATATAGAATTTTGGGTTGATGAAGTTGAAAAATCTATAAAAAGCAATTTTATAAATCAAAATGATTTATCAAAAGTATTTCTTAATATTATAAAAATTAATAATTTTTTTGAATTTGAAGGAAAGGGGTGTAAAGTTTTTGTTGAACAAAATGATGATGATATATTGATATCTAAAAAAGATTTTATAAACTCAAAACAAGAATTAATTTCTGTATGCAAAGATAGAAATTTAGAGGGTTTAAATAATATTTTATTAAATTTACAATAATTATAAATAATAGATACAACTAATAATAGTTGTATCTATAAAGATATTTAAATTAAATTATTTATAAATTTCTGTTGTTTTTTCTAATTTTTTATTAAAATCATTTGATAATGATTTTTTCATTTCAAAGGTCTTTTTAAATTTTACTTTTTTTATTCCTTCCTCCACTAAAGATAATATTTCGCTGTCATTAATACTTTTAGCAATATCTAAAGGAGTCTGGTTTTTATCATTTTTAATATCTACATTTATTTCTTTATCAAATAATTTACTCATTAATTCTTTATCTTTATTCATAATAGCAATATGTAGCAATGTGTTTCCTTCTTCATATTTTTTATTTATTAATATTTTATACAAATTATTTTCTCCTTCTTTTTCAGAAATTGAATTATCTTCTACTTGAATAAATTGATTTTCATTTATAATTTCTTTTTTAATTAAAGTTTCAGCCAATTTTGTATTTTTATTTTCTATGGCTAAATAAACCAAATCATAAATTATATCTTTATCATCTCTTCCAATTAAGTCATTCATTAATTCATAATTTTCTTTTTCTACTGCTAAAGAAATTAACTCTAATAAATTTGACTTATTCAATCTGTATTTATCCATTATAATATCTATTGTATTAGCATCACCACTTTCTGCAATTATATTAAATAATTTCTTTTTAGATTTTTCTTCTAATTTTTCGATATTTACAAATGTTTCAAAATCACAAAATAAATCTTCTATATCGTATAAGGTTATATCATTTTTATTTAATTTTTCTTCTAATAATTTTAAATTTTCATCAGATTTATTAGAAAGATCTATCCATTCTTTATTAACTGTAGCAATATTTGCTTTTGTATTATCATTTCCATTATGTTTATACTCTTCAATATCTTCCAATTTTTTTATTAAACCATTTTTACACATAATACTTAAAGCTTTTACCTGTTTAAGTCTTGTTTTTATATCAAAATAATTAATATTGATAAACTTTAATTCGTTTGTTTTTTTATCAAAAGCTCTTTTTTGAATTGTATATCTTTCGATATGATTTTTTAATTTATCAGTCATAATAATTAAATGTGTATATTTTTCCAGATCAATATTTTCTGGATGATTTTCCATTACTGATTTAATTTTTTGTAAAAATTCCAAAATTTTTGTAAGAGAAGATAATGATTGAGAATGCTTTAAAATAATAAATGGAAGTAATGCAAGTCTTCTTTTTTTAAAAAACAATTCAGTAGCTTGATCCAAATAACCCATACTTGCTAATAAATTCATTTCTTTTTGTGCTTTTTCTAACCCTTCTACTGGTTCTAATAAATCTGGATTATTAGAATCGACAAAGTATTCTTTTTTATTTTCAGAAAAAAATTGCTTTAAATAATTATTTAATTCTTCTGATATTGAACTATTTGGATTTTCTAGTGAAAAATTCTCCAATACTTTCATAAAATCATCAAATTCATCTATCAATATAGGTCTACAGCTTGTTTCATCTGTCTGTTGCATAGATTCTACACTGTATTCACCTTTTCTAAAATATAAACCATGGCCAACTGAGTCAAATTCAAAAATATTCCCTTTTGTAACTATAATTGGTGTTACGTGACCAGCTTGTATACCGTTATTAGATAAATCAACTGTTATAAAATGAACTTTTTTATCATTATAAGATTTTGATCTTATTAATTCTATTTTTTCTTTACATGATTCTTCGCATTTATTTAAATTGGTTGTATCCTCGCGAGGAGTTATATAATGAAATTCTACTTCATTTGATAGTTTTTGATGTTTTGCAAATTCATAAGTCATCATATTAAATAAACCATCTTTAGACATTGATGGCAACAATAAATCTAATTTAGATTCCATAATTATTAACGGATCTTTTTTTACAACATTTTCTTCTTTTTCTTTTTCTTCTTCCTCCTTATCTTCCTCTTCCTCTCCTTCCTCTCCTTCCTCTTCTTCCCTCTCCTTTTCCTCAGTGTTTTTTTCAAGATATTCTTTTTTTAATTTTAAATAATGTTGATTTGTTAGCATACCATAATCAAATGCTATTTTAAATTCATCATAGCTAATTGTAAAATCACCTAATTCCAAATTTTCAATTCTTGGTTCTGGTTTTGTTCCGTTTAATATACATTCATTCCAACTGTTTAGAGTTTCTACAATAAGTGGGATGTTTTCTTTTTTAACAACCAATTTTTTTGTTTCTTTTTTTATTTCAGTTAAATCTGAAACATTATATTTAATATTTTTATTATAATTCATATTTTCTTAATTGTTTAATATAAATTAATTACTATAATTATTTTTTAAAATTTCAATAATATATTGATATCTAAAAAAGATTTTATAAACTCAAAACAAGAATTAATTTCTGTATGCAAAGATAGAAATTTAGAGGGTTTAAATAATATTTTATTAAATTTAAAATAGGAAATAAAATGATTATAAATGTCGGGAAATACAATATTATAATTGAAAAAAATAGTTTAGAAAATATCAACAATTTTATCAATTTTAGTGAATTTTCTAATATTATTATATTAACAGATGAAAATATAGTTAATAATAATTGGCTTGAAAAGTTATTATATGTTTTACCTAAAGAAGTTTATAATTTAATTATAAAATCAGGAGAAAAATATAAAAATTTGGATACAGTTGCTAATATTTGGGAAACTATGAACAATTATAAACTTGACAGAAAATCACTTTTAATAAATCTTGGCGGTGGTATAGTTAGCGATTTAGGCGGATTTTGTGCTTCTACCTATATGAGAGGAATAAAATTTTTAAATATACCTACTACATTATTGAGCCAAGTTGATGCTTCTGTTGGTGGAAAAACTGGTTTTGATTATAATAGTTGTAAAAATTTAATAGGATCTTTCGCAGAGCCATATAAAGTTGTTATAGATTCTTCAACTTTATCAACATTGCCAGAGAGAGAATTTAATTCTGGTATGGCAGAAGTAATAAAATACGGAATAATTTATGATAAAGATTTTTTTGACTATCTAGAAAGTGAAAATATTGATATTGATTATGTAATTAAAAAATGTTGTGAAATAAAGGCTGATGTAGTTAATAAAGATTTCAAAGAAGGTGGTTTAAGAAAAATATTAAATTTCGGGCATACAATAGGCCATGCTATAGAAACTTTGTCATTAGAAACTAAAAGTCCGCTTTTACATGGGGAGGCTGTGGCTTTGGGTATTGTGGCTATATGTTATATTGCGAGTAAAATTGGAAAAATTAATGACAATAACTTTGAAAGAATAAAAAATATATTAAAAAAGTATAATTTACAAACTAGTTATAATGGTTTAGATATAGATGAAGTTTATAATTGTATTAAAATAGGAGTTAATATGGAATTAGAAAGTTTAAGAAAAAAAGTTGACGAATGCAATAAAAAAATTCTGGAAGATTTAAAAGAAAGATTTGAAATTACAAGAGAAATTGGAATTTTAAAAAATAGTGAAAATTTGCCAGCCTATGATCCTAAAAGGGAAGAATTAATTCTGGAAAAAATAGGGGAAATTGCAAAAATAGAAGGACTTAATGAAAATATGGTGAAAGATATTTTTAAAATAATTATGAAATATGTAGTAGAAGAACATAAAGAAATTAAAAATAAAAAATAGGAATAAAAATGGAAATTAAAAAAGTAAATGTAATTAATAAAGAATTGAATTCAGTAATAGAAATACCAGGTTCAAAAAGTTATACAAATAGAGCTTTAATTATAGCTAGTTTAGCAAATGGTAAAAGTATATTAAAAAATCCTTTATATAGTGATGATACGAAATATATGATGGAATCATTAGAAAAATTAGGTGTTAAATTTGAAAAAAATGAAAAGAATTTAATTGTATATGGAACAGGTGGAAAATTTAATATTATTGATAATACAGAATTATTTTGTGGAATTGCGGGTACTACTAGTAGATTTTTAACTGGCTTATCTGTTTTATTTAAAAATAATGTTATAATTAATGGCGAAGGAAAAATTCTTGAAAGACCTATTAGCGAATTAGTAGATGGCCTTAAACAAATTGGTGTAAAAATTGAATATTTAGGAAAAGAAGGATCATTACCTTTAAAAGTTAATGGAAAAAATGTTAATGGAAATGAAATTTCTATAAGTGGTAAAATTTCAAGTCAATATTTTACTGCCCTTATGATGGTAGCTCCATTACTAGAAAATGGATTAAAAATAAAAGTTTTAGATGAACAAATTTCAAAATCCTATATTGATATAACTTGTGATATTATGAAAGCTTTCGGTGTAAATGTTATAAACAATGATTATAAAGAATATATTATAGAAAAATCAGAATATAAAGCTACAGATTATACAGTAGAAGGAGATTGGTCATCCGCATCGTATTTTATGTGTATTGGCGCTTTGCATAAAGGAGTTATTGAAATAAAAAACCTAAATAAAAATTCAGTACAGGGAGATAGGGGCTTTGCTGATTTAATTGAAAAAGTTGGAGCAAAAGTTGAATATAAAAATAATTCTGTAATAGTTAGAGGAAACTGTAAAATTAAACCTATTACTATAGATATGGAATCTATGCCTGATACTGCAATGTCTTTAGCTGTTTTATTATCATTTGCGAAAGGAGAAAGTAAAATTACAGGACTTTCAACTTTAAAAAATAAAGAAACAGATAGATTATTGGCTTTGTATAATGAATTGAAAAAACTATCAATAGATAGTGAAATTGGAGATGATTATATAATAGTAAAAGATGGAAAACATAAAGTTATAGGGAATATTAAAACTTATAATGATCATAGAATTGCTATGTCTTTTGCTATTGCTGGGACAGTAATTAATGGGATCAATATTGAAGAGCCAACGGTTGTAGGAAAATCTTTTCCGGAGTTCTGGGATTGTTTGGAAAATTTGTAAATTACTTAAAATGTATAATTTATATGATATAGTTTTATTTTTTTATTATTTTACCTTCATTCCAATAAAATTCTGACAACTTGTGGATTACTAATTATAAATAAAAAAATTCCCATCGGTTCATATTTTTATTTTTCCCGTAAAGTATGAAGGAAGATTAAAAAGTTTAAAAACATTATTAACATATTGGTGAAAGTTATGAAACTATTAATTTATTGACTTATTTAAAATAAATATATAATATAAATATTATTATTTTAACTTTAATTATTAAATGAATATTTTAGGTATAGAAACAAGTTGTGATGAAACTGCAATGGCAATTGTAAATGATAAAAAAGAAATATTATCACATATTGTTTTTTCACAAATTGATATACATAAAGAATTTGGCGGAGTAGTTCCAGAAGTAGCTGCCAGAAATCATTTAGATATAATAGATAAAATTTTTTTAAAAACTTTAAAAAATGCAAATTTAACTGCTAAAGATATAGATGTTATAGCTGCTACTACTGGTCCGGGGCTTATTGGTGGTTTAATAGTGGGAACAATGTTTGCAAAAACAATTGCTTCAACTTTAAAAAAACCGTTTATAGCAGTAAATCATTTAGAAGGTCATGCTTTGACTTGTTGTTTTACTGATAATGTAAAATTTCCATTTTTTTTATTTTTACTATCTGGTGGACATTGTCAAATTTTGGAAGTAAAAGGAGTAGGGGATTATATAAAACTTGGAGAAACAATGGATGATTCTATTGGAGAAACATTTGATAAAGTGGCAAAATTATTGGGTTTAGAGTATCCGGGAGGGCCGAAAATTGAAGAATGGGCTAGAGTAGGTGATTTTAATAGATTCGAATTTGTAAAGCCATTAATAAATCATAAAAATAAACAGGATTTTGAAAAAAATAAATTTAATTTTTCTTTTTCGGGTTTAAAAACTGCTGTTAGACTTAAGATAAATGAATTGAGTAATTTAAAAGAGCAAGATAAAAAAGATATTTGTGCATCATTTCAAAAAACTATTACTGAAATTTTAGCAAATAGATTACAAAATTTAATAAATTATAATAAAGATAATAATAAAAATATAAATACAATTGTTATAGCTGGTGGTGTTAGTGCAAATCAATATATAAAAAAATATTTGAATGAAATTTGTAAAAAAAACGGTTATAATTTAATTACCCCACCAATAAAGTTATGTACTGACAATGGTGTTATGGTTGCAAATGTTGGTTTAGAGAGATATAAATTAAATTTATTTAGTAATTTATCTGTTGAACCAATGGCGCGATGGGAACTTGATGATATGAAAATAATATAATGAGGTTAAAATGATAATAATATATTTTATTTGTTCTTTAATTTTTTCGATAATATTTTATATAAATACAATATTATTACTTTTTATAACTTGGTTTTGCAATATATTTAGAGTTAAAAAAATATCAAAAAAAATTTCTAAAATTTGGACTAGAACATCAATTTTTTTGTTAAAATATATTTGTGGAGTAAAATATAAAGTTGAAGGGATAGAAAATATTCCTAATGATAGAAATTTTATTATAGTATCAAAACATCAATCAACTTGGGAAACATATTTTTTATATAGTTATTTCAAAGATTGTTTAGCTTGTGTTGTAAAAAAAGAATTATTAAAAATACCTGGTATGGGTACTTCTTTAAAAAGTGTAGGTTGTATTGCAATAGATAGAAATGGTGGTGCTAATGCTTTAAAAAAAATGTTACTTGATTCAAAATATTATGCCCTTGAAGAAAAACGAAGTTTATTAATTTTTCCGCAAGGAACAAGAGTTTTACCTGATAGCAAAGTTGAGGATTATCCCTATAAAAGTGGTTTTGTGGCAATAGCTTTGGCGACTAAACTTGATTTGTTACCAATTTCTTTAAATTCTGGAATAAGTTGGCCAAAGGGTAGTTTTATTAAAAAACCAGCTACAATAACTGTAAAAATAGATAAAATAATAAAATACGACAATTATAGTAAATTAGATAAAGTTGCTATATCTAAAATGGTTGAAAATGTTATAGAAAGTAACCAAAAATTGTTATAATAGATTTTAATTGTATTTTTGTGTTTTGTAAACTTTTATCTTTATTTTTATTAATTTTTTATTGTTTTGTTTAATATTAGGTGATTTTAGATTTACTGGTAGTTATCAATTTGTTTTTGATTTTTTTCAAAATATTTTTCTTTTTTATAACATAATATAAATAATATCGAAAATTATTTTAATATTGTTTTGTTTTTTATATAATAAATAAACTTTTTAAGTTATAAATAAATAAAGCTTGAAAATAAAAAATTATATAATACATTAAATTTGTGATTTAATAAAAATTATGGAGAAAAAAATGAACAATACAAATAATGAAAATAACAATTTATATTCTGAAATGATAAACTATACTAATAGTATTAATAATAATATTATAAAAAAAGCAAAAAATTTTTTAACAACTATAGAAAATAACAAAGAAGTAAAAGATGAAAATAAAATAAAGGCGATGGAAAATGTAATTAATTATAAAATATTTGA
>CATOJU010000027.1 GCA_951800555.1 uncultured Rickettsiales bacterium
GATTTTGTTGTTAGTACAGAATTAGAAAAAATAAATGAAACAGAAATAAAAATGCAATTATTTTTATGGGATGTTCTTGATGAAAAATTTTTGGGTGGAAAATATTATATTTTGCAATTAGATAAAAATAACAATTCATATAGAATATCAAATATGATATCTGATTTTATTTTTAAAGCAACAACTGGTGAAAAAGAAGGATTATTTGATAGTAAAATAATGTATGTGTCGGAAACTGGTTCACCATTAAAAAGAGAAAAACAAATTGTAATAATGAATTTTGATGGAAGTAAAAATACAAAAATTACAAAAAGTAAAAATTTAAAATTGATTCCTATATTTTCAAAATATAATCCAAATGAAATATTTTATATGGAATATTTGCCAGAAGGACCTTTTATTGTAAGGCATGATTTAACCGATAATAGTGCAACGAAAATTTTAACAAAAGATCAAGTTATGACTAGTGCAGCAAATTTTAATCCTAATGGTGAAAACCAATTAATTTTGGCTGGTACATCAGGGAAGTCAACTAATTTATTTTTATTTGATTTTAAAGAAAGAAAAAATAAACAAATAACAACTGGAAATAGTATAAACACAGCTCCTAGCTTTAGCCCAGATGGGAAAAAAATAGTTTATGTTTCTGATAAATCTGGATCTAGAAAACTTTATATGAAAAATTTAGAAAATAATAAAGAAGAACTTTTAACTAAGGAATCTGGTGTTTATGATAAACCATCTTGGTCACCAGATGGAAAATTGATAGCCTTTATTAAACTAAAAGGACAACAGTTTCAGTTAGGAATTATGAATTATAGAGGGGAGGCCGAAAGAATCTTAACAAGTAGTTATTTAATAGAAGGTGTTAAATGGTCACCAAATTCAAGGTACTTAATATATACAAAACAAAAAGGAGCATATGGCGCTGATAGTATTCCAAGAATTTATATAAAAGATATATTGACTGGAAATGAATATAGATTGCAAACTCCAATACAAGAAGGTGCAAGTGATCCTGATTGGGTAATGAATAAATAAATATGTATAAAAGAATTAATAAAAAATTAAAAATTTACAAAAATATTTGTAAATTTATTAATCTTTTGGTAAGGTTAATTACTATATTGATTTTAGCTTTATTTTTTTATTTTTTACAAAAAAATAATAGTAGTATTAATTTAAAAAATAATAATATAATATCGAATGTTATAGAAAAACCGAAATTGCAAACTTATGAAAATGATGGAGATGTTATTCTTGTTGTTGGAGATAAAGCTGAAATTGAAAAAGATAAAATTAATGTTTATAATTTAAAAGTAGATTCTAATTTTTTAACTGGATTTTCTAATGTTGTTAATATAATAAATGATGGGGATGAAATAATTTTTAATGATAGACCGATGATTATATTTTATAATGAAAAAGATAATTGATTTTTTATAGTATTGTATAAAAATAAATTTATTCTAGTAATACCCTATATTCTCCTTTGGATCGAGGTTAAAAAGATTTTTTTTTCATTAATTATAAAATTTTATAAATATATATTGCTGCAAAATATTTGTCTTTTTATAATATTTAATTTTTGTTGAAAAATTTTATGTAGTAGATCTATTGAATTTTTTATATAATAAATTTTATTGTGATTTATTGAAAGTTTACTGTAAAAAAGTCATCTATATTTGTTCTAGTTTATTTAATAATTTTTGGTGAATTTATAGAATTAAATAACATTATTATAAATTAACTTTTGATTTCTTTATTTTTATTTATAGATCAAGATTATGTAGATTTTTAAATTACAGTAAAATCTTGATCTAGAAAAATAATTGCAAAAATAAAGTAAATTTTGATTTAAAAAAATTAATTTAAAATCAAAATAAATTAAATTATATTATTATTTAATAATCAAAATCTTTTTCATCCGATTTTTTACTACTATCAAATTGTTCACTTATTTCTTCTTCTTCAGTAAGGACAGCAAAAGCTGTACTTGCTTCGTTAAGCGATGATATTCTATTGGTATTTTTTTCAATATCATCTTTTTTTTCTTCATTATTTGATATTATATTAGAGTTTTCTTCGATATTATCTAAATTTTCTTCATCATTTGATATTATATTAGAATTTTCTTCAGTATCATTTTTTGTTTTTTTAGATTTCTTTTTTTTTGATGTTTTTTGTTTTTCATTTAAAAAATCATTTATTTTTTTATCTAAATTTTGATCTATTTCTAATTTTTTATCTTTTATTTTAGAATATAAAAATCTAATTATATCCCTATTTTTCATTCTTAGAGCTAAGTGAAGTGGTGTTTCTTCACAATCGTTTATTGCATTTATATTTATATCTGATCTAGAAAGTAAAATTCCAATTATATCCTTATCTTTCATTCTTAGAGCTAAGTGAAGTGGTGTATCTTTCCAACAATCTTCTGCATTTATATCTATACCGGGTTCAGAAAGTAAAAATTTTAATATGGTTAAACTTTTAAAAGTTATAGTTTTAAAAATTAAATTATCATAGAAATTTTTTTTATTTTCACTTGTTTGCTCTTTTAATTGGTCTTGTAATAAAAATTCAAATATTTTAAGATTATCATTTTCAATAGACCAGTTAAACAATTTGTCTTTGTTATCTTTTAAGATTTTATTCTCTTTTTCTATTTTTTCGATCAAAACTTCAATTATATCTAGCCTTTTATCTTCTATTGCTTTTTTAAAGCTATAATTTATGTTGTATTTTTCATTATTTATTTCTAAATCTTCTTTAGAAAGTATAAGTTCAATTATCTTTGGATTTCCTTTTTTTAAAGCTTCTTTGAGTGGTGTATTTTTATATTCATTTTTTGCATTTACATTTATATTTGGCATAGAAAGTAAAAGCTCAACTACATTTGGGTTATCTTTTTTTATAGCAATATAAAGTAATTCATTTTTATCTTCATATGCTAGATTTAATTTTTTTTCTTTCATTTTAGAAATTATTAATTCAACTATTTCTGTTAAATTCAATTCTAGAGCCAAATGTAATGCTGTTTTATTATATTTATTATCTGTTGTATTTATATCTATATCTGTTTGTTCCAATAAAAATTTAACCATATCTAATGCATTTTTATCTTTTCGGTAAACTTTATACACAAAAAAGGGTAATATATTATTTTTGTGCTCTTTTGCTAATTTTATTTGATTTTTTTTCATATATTCTATTATTTGCTTTATTTTTTTAAAATCATTTTCTTTTAAAGCATTTTTTAAAGTTAATTCTGGCTGTTTATTTAAAAAACTAATCATTACTTGATTTCCACTTTCAATTGCGTAATCTAATATTGTTTTTCTGTTTTTATCTTTATTATCTATACTATCAATTTTCCTTAGTTCATTTAAAATTCTATTAGCTATTCTTAAATCTTTAATATAATTAAATGTTCTAATTAAATCGTCTTTATTCCAATTATAATTATCTATTAAAAAAGTAACATTATCAAATTTGCTGCCAATACAGGCTGCTTTTAGCGCAAGATAATCAATTTTCATATGTAAATCATTTATAATATAATAGGCTAATTCAGAACTATTACCAAAAAATATATTTTCATCTATAGGTCCAGAAATACTAAAAGGTGTATCTATTTTATCTAATTTAACTCCATTAATAATAAGACGTTTAATTATTTCTACATTTCCAATTTTACAAAAAATTTTAGTAATTCTTTCATCATTAAAGTAATTTATATTATGGTTGTAGTATATCATAAAATCTTCTATATTTACTATTTGTTTATCTAGACAATATTTTAATATAATATAGGCAATATTAATACCATTATTATTTGTTTTAAGATATATAGAATTTTCATTTTCATTTATATTTTTAATTATTCTAAAAAATAAATTTTTATCTATAACTTCTTTATATTCAAACTTTTTTTGAATATTTTCTTCTGTTGAATATTTATTTTCGGAATTTTCATTATATTCTTTTAAATATATAGATTCCCTATCAAAAATAACCAACTTTTTGTTTCTTTTATAATTATCATTTATTTTTCCGCCTGGAAATGTAATATAATATTTATTTTGATGTTCTTTAAATTTTATTAATTCTTTTATATTATTTTCTTTATTTTTTGATCCAATAATATAATTTAATCTTTGCTCTATACATTCCAATTCTTTTTTTTCTTCGGGATATAATTTTTGCCTTTTTTGTAATTCTTTCATTTTTATATAGTCTTTTATCTCATCATCATATATTTTATAGTTTTCATCAGTAATCCTTTTTGTCATAAAATTTTCAATTAATTTTCCTAATTCTTCTTTATTATTTGATTCTAATGCATTTTTTAATTTTTCGAATTCCTCTTTTTCTTTTTCTTCTTCTTCCGTAGCTGCATCAATAATGTTCAAAGCTATATCTTTTAATTCTTTTATATCTTTTGTTAAATAAGAAAAATTTTCTACTGATGGAACTTCTACAATATTATATTTTTCATTTTCTAATTCATTTAAAAGCTCATTAAAATTATTCTCTGTCATATTTAACCTCTTTATTTTTTTTAAAAATTATTATATAATAATTTAAATTGATTGTCAATAGGGTAATATTATTTATTAAACCCAACTTTGTTTTTAACTCACAAAACCCTTGAAAAATAAAGATAGGAAGTTATATAAATTAAATTTAAATAAAACCTCCCATTATGATTGTAATCTTAAAAGATTTAATAATCAATAGCTTTGTTAAAGTAGATGATTTCTATAAAATAACCATTCTTTTAATAGATAAACATTCTATAGAATATATCAATTATGGTAATTGTAATGATAATGATAGTGAAAAGAAAAATAAAAAAAGAATAATATAAATTTAGAATAGATACTTTAATGGAAAGTGAAATAATAACCATTCTTATATTATATCATTTAGATTCTCGTAAAAACCTTAAAAAGTTCTATAGAGAATATAATGAAATTCTAAAAATATATTTTCCTAGATTACCTTCCTATAATAGATTTTTAGTATTAGAAAGGGAAGTAAGTAATCTACTACCTATATTTATTTATCATTTATTTGGTAAAGAAACAGGTATCTATTATATAGATATTACGCCTTTAGTAGTAGGTAAAAATCAAAAAAAGATAAAAAAGAAAAATAAAAAAATAAAGAAAAAATAAAAAAAGAAAATCAAAAAAAAATATAAAACCTTTAAATATTTAGCAGAAAGAGGTAAAACTTCTATGGGATGGTAATATGATACTTTATCAGAAGAAGATAAAAAACTTTTAAAGAAAAGAAATTTAATAGAAACAGTTATAGGAGAAATAAAAAAGATTAATTAATATTACTATTACTAGAATAGTAATATTACCACTACAAGAATAAAGAATGTATATAATTATTTTACAAAAAATGGGGGGTTATAGTATTAACTTTAAAAGTCAACATAAAGTAGGCAAAGCCGAATTTTAAAAAATATATAGACTTTTTATTTTTATAATATAATATCCAATTATAATTAATAATTAAACATTATAACCACAGGAGAAATATGCAAGAAATAACCCTAAACAACAACACAAAAATGCCAATATTAGGCTTCGGAGTTTATCAAATTTCGGCAGGGGTAGAATGCGAAAAGGCAGTAGAAAATGCCTTGGATATCGACTATAGAATGATAGATACAGCACAGGCTTATAGAAATGAGGAATCAGTAGGTAATGCAATAAAAAATTCAGGAATAGACAGAAAAGAATTATTTATTATAACTAAAGTTTGGATTTCAAGCTCTGGTTATGAAAAAGCTAAAAAATCTATAGACGAATCATTAAAAAAACTTCAAACAGATTATATTGATCTATTACTTATTCATCAACCTTTTGGGGATTATTATGGTACCTATAAAGCTATGGAAGATGGAGAAAAGAAATTAAGAGCTATAGGAGTTAGTAATTTTTATCCCGATAGATTTATAGATTTAACGAATTTTGTAGAAATTAAACCTGTGGTTAATCAAGTTGAAACTCATGTATTTAATCAACAAAAAAGACCAAATGAAATTATGAAAAAATATAATTGCCAAATTATGTCTTGGGGACCATTTGCAGAGGGAAGAAATAATTTTTTTACTAATGATACATTAGTTAATATAGGTAAAAATTATGATAAATCTTCTGCTCAAGTGGCTTTGAGATTTTTAGTACAAGAGGATATAGTGGTAATTCCTAAATCTATTCATAGAGAAAGGATGGAACAAAACTTTAATATTTTTGATTTTAATCTTAATGAAAATGAAATGAATGAAATTAGAAGACTAGATAAAGAAGAAAGTTTATTCTTTTCTCACTATTCACCGGAAACAGTTGAAATGTTAATAAATGTTAAATAATAAGAGTGAAAATTTTTTTAATAGTATTAATATGTTTGATATTTACACAAAATATATTTGCCAATAGTAACAAAAAAAACAAGATGGAGAAATTTATGGATAAAAAAATATTAATAGCCTACTATTCCAGAACAGGAAATACAAGAGGTCTTGCAGAAATAATTAAAGCTAAAGTTGGTGGAGATTTATTTGAAGTGGATACAGTGGGGAAATATCCTGACAATTATCACGATACTACAGAAGTAGCAGATAAAGAAATAAAAGCAGGTATTAAACCAGCTATAAAAGCTAATAGAGATGTATCAAATTACGATATTATTTTTATAGGAACACCAGCTTGGTGGGGAAAGATGGCACCAGCCTTAAATACCTTTATTGATAAAAATAATTTTGAAGGAAAAATAGTAGTTCCTTTCATAACCCATGGAGGTGGTGGAGCATATACTATTGATAAAGATATGGCTAATTTAACAAAAGCTAAAACATTAAAATCTTTTGCTATCTATGGACCTTGTGAAGAATGGGTTACTGGTCCTAAGAAATGTGAATATTCAGAAGAAGCAAAAAAGAATGTGGAAGCTTGGTTGGAAGGATTGAAGTTGTAAAAAATATTAATCCTTTATGCAAAAAAGAATTTGTTTTTATGTGAAGGATTAAGCTTATTTTAATTTATTAATTTTTATGCAGGAGAAAATATGGATAATGAAAAAAATACTTTTAAACTGGAATTTCTTTCAGAAACAGAAGAATATTTCCCAATTAAATGGGAATTTGATTTAAAAAACTTAAACACCCTTGAAGGATATATTAATAATGGAACTGAAGTACTTAATACAGAAAATAATGAAAATAATTTTTATAAATTAGATTTTAATAAAGATGATAATATTAAAGTGTTATCTGAAATCTTGTTAAGATTAATTTCAGCTGCAAGGGAAGAAAAAATTAAATATAATATAGTAAAAAAATATATAAGATTAATTTTAAATAATTTAGATAAAAATACTGAAAGAATATTTATAAATACTCTGAGTGCAGAGATAGTTAAAAAATATGGAGAAGATGAATTAAAAAAAATAAAAGATTTATATATTAATTTGAAAAATGCAAAAACTAACCCAAAAGAAGAAATTAAAAATCTTATTGTAAATGCACATGATTTAGTTGATATAGAAGAAATTACAGAATTAATTAAAAAAAATAATTTATCACAAGATACAGAATTTTATGAAAGTATATTAGAATTAGCTTTTCAAGAAAAAGGAGCAGCTTTAATAAGAAGTTTATATGATATGTCTAATATTGATTGGAAAAATAAACAAGAATATATAAATAAATTAATTGATCTTGCTTTTATTAATACAAGTAGTAATCCCAGCAATGTATTTGCTTTTTTATTAGAAAAATTCCCAGAAGAGATGATGCAAATAGATTTAAATAAAATTTTTAGTGAAAATATTGGAGGTATAATTAATTTTTATGGATCAGCCATAAAAAAAGAAAATGAGATTTTAAAAAGATTTTTTGTTGAACGATTAAGTACAAAAAATTTAGTATCTTTAAATGATGTTTTAGCTTTAGAACAAAAAGAAGATTTATTATATAGAATAATATCATATCGTAATTATGATGAGGAATTTAATAAAATTTATAAGAGTGATTTTAGCTCTGCAAAAGCGGCTTATCGTGTTAATAAAGAAAAAATATTTGAATATATTATAAAAAATTATAACGATAATATACAAACTCTATTAAAAGAATTATTAGAGGAAGTAAAAGTAGATGTTGTATTACTTAATAAAGTGATATCAAAATATAAAGAAAAAAATAAAAATTTGATGAATAAGTTTGATATTGTTAAAGATATTAAAAAACCTTATGAAAAAATCAGAGAACAAAAAGAAGAATGTCTTAAAGAAAATGAAGAACAAAAAGAAAAATGTCTTAAAGAAAACGAAGAACAAAAAGAAGTATTACTTAAATTAAGCATATCAAAAGAAAAAATAAAAGAAAATGAAGAGTTATATAAAGGTAAAAAAAAAGAAATTGAAAAATTGTATGAAGAGAAAAAGAAAAAAATTGAAGAAAATTATAAAAAAATACAAGGTCAAGATCAAATAGAAATTTCTAACAGAGAAATTATATATAATGTTATAGAAAATACTAATGGTAATTCAGAAAACTATGAAAAAATAAAATCAATAAAATCAATAAAATCAATAAAAGATACAGTTATTACAAATTTAGTAGATGGTAAAAAAAGAAAATTGTATGAAGTGACCTATGATGCAGAAGGTAATCAAGAAATTATTTATTATGAAAAAGATGAAAAGACAATATTAGCAATTATAGCAATAGATAAAAATGGAGAATTGAAATTTAAATTAAAAAAAAATGAATCAGAAAAAGAAGAAGCAACTTATAATTCAGATGAAATAAAAAGAATTCTTAATGATAACTATAATAGTATAGATTATTTTGATTATAAACTTTCGTTTTTATCTTATACTCCATTAAAAGATAAAGAAAATATTATTTTTAAAACAAATTGTAGAAGCATTGAAGATATAGTTAATATTATTGAAAATAGTCAAAAAGAACAAGAAAAAAATAAAACATTTATTTGTGATTTTACTATTGATGAACATGATGTTCAAATTGTTGTAAAAAATAATAATATTACCATATTTAATACTGGGTTAAATTTTGAATATATTGCAGCAGAAATAAAAAGCAGAATAAGTGGAGTAGAAGTAGAACAAGTTAATATAATAGGACAGAGTAGTGAAAATTGTGTAGAGGCATCGAAATTATATACTGTTGTTTTAGCTGAAAAATATAAAGAAAATTTTGAAAATTTTGAAAAATTGTCTGAAAGATTAAATAAATTCCAAAAATTTATAAAAAACACTTTAAATGAAACAAAAGATAAAAAACCAAATAGTATTGAAGAATCAAAAAAAATAAAAAAAGAATACAATACAAATATTAAAATGTT
>CATOJU010000028.1 GCA_951800555.1 uncultured Rickettsiales bacterium
ATATTAACTGCTTTTTTAACTATTTCATAATCATTAATTTTAAATGGTAATCTATCACTATTTTTTTCTAAAAATATCATAGCATCTTGAAATTTTCTTATTTTTTCTATTCTACTTTTTATAAAGTTATATTTTTCTTTATCATCATAGGTAAAATCTTTTAGCAATTTCCATAAAATATTGAAAACAAATAAAATAATAGTATTATAATTTTTGATATCTTTATGCTTTTTTAGCATATAGTTTTTATAATAATATGTATTATTTTCTTCTTTTTTTTCAATAGAAATTGCTGTTACATCACAACACATTTCACAAATGTCAATAATATTAGGGATTTTATTATTTTTATAAAAATGATGCCTTTGAGTTTTATAATGTATTTCAGCTTTTTTACGACAATTTTGTCTATCAAAAATATATTCTACTCCAAAATTTTTATTATAATAATATTTAGTATATTCAATATATGCATTAATTAAATTTGGATCTAATTTATCTAAATCGTGATATAAAGATCTTTCCAAAAGTTGAAAAGGTTTTATTTTAAGATACAATTTTGATAAATTATTTTCTAATATTATCATATTATCTTGAACTGTTCTAATATGAAATAAAAATCTATCCAAAAACGCTTTTTTATAAATTTTATCCATATTTTAAAACCCTCTCAACTATAACTAATAATAATTAATCTATTCACTAAAATAATCCAAAATATAGGCTTTTAAATCGCCTAAATTTATTCTTTCTTGTTTCATAGTATCCCTATCCCTAATAGTTATACTTTCTGGATTATTTTCAAATGTTTCAAAGTCAACAGTAATACATAATGGAGTACCAACTTCATCATTTCTTCTATATGCTTTACCTACATTTCCTGTATCTTCATATTTAATTCTTCCTATTCCTAATTTTTGTAAATTTTCTTTAATTTCATGACATTTTTTAACTATTTTTTCATTATTTTTAGCTAATGGTACCACTGCAACTTTAATTGGTGCTATATGTTTTTTAAATTTTAAAACAATTCTAGTATTATTTTCATCAATTTTTTCTTCTGTATAGGCTTCTGTTAAAAGTGCTAAAATACCTCTATCAACACCAGCAGATGGTTCTATTACATAAGGAACTATAAATTCTTTAGTTTCTAAATTTTGTATAGCTAATCTTGTATTTGAGTCGTTATTTTCTTTTACTTTAGCAAAAATATTTAAATTTTTTTGTTCTTTCGTGTGCGAGCCAAGATCAAAATCTGTTCTATCTGCTATACCTTCTAATTCTTCTTCTCCGTGCGGAAATTTATAAAGTATATCAGCAGTTGCTTTTGAATAATGTGCTAAATCTTCTTTAGGAACATTATAAACTATTATATTTTCTTTTGATAATCCTTGTGCTACCCACCAATTTATTCTGGTTTCCAACCATTTTTTATGCCATTCTTCATCACTTCCTGGTTCAACAAAAAATTCCATTTCCATTTGCTCAAATTCTCTAACTCTAAATATAAAATTTCTTGGTGTAATTTCATTTCTAAAAGCTTTACCAATTTGTGCAATACCAAAAGGAAGTTTTCTTGTAGTAGAATCTAAAACATTTCTAAAATTTGTAAAAATTCCCTGTGCTGTTTCTGGTCTTAAATAACAAAAACTATTATTATCTTCAATAGCTCCCATTCTGGTTTTAAACATTAAATTAAAATTTCTTGGTTCCGTTAAATCTTTGCTACCACATTTATCGCATTTTCCATCTTTTATATGATCTGCCCGCATTCTATTACCACAATTCTTGCATTCGCAAAGAGGATCTGTAAAAGTTTCTTCATGTCCCGAATGTTTTAATGTTAATTGGTGTGTTAAAATTGAACTATCTAATCCTTCTATATCATCTCTTTCGTATACCATACTTTTCCACCAAGCTGCTTTTAAATTATTTTTTAATTCAACACCTAATGGACCGAAATCATAAGCTCCTTGTAAACCACCATAAATTTCTGAACTTTGAAAAATAAAACCTCTTCTTCTGCATAATGAAATTAATTCGTCCATTTTAATATTTTTTTTCATTTTAATACCTTAAAAATAATATCAGTATATATTATAAATTATTTTTTTATTTATGTCAATTAATTAAAATAAAAATTAAAAATTAATTTATCTTGACAAGGTTAATATTATATGTAATATAATAAAGTTACATGAAAAAAATAAAAAAATCATGGAGCAAAGAAAGATAAAAAAAATAAAAAAGGTTGAACCATTAATTCAATTATACATACCTAAAATTATCGATTTAAATATAAATATAAATCAACAATTTATTAAAGATATAATTGAAAAGCTTGATAAATTTAATAAATGTAAGATCAAATTTATTGAACAATATTTATTATTTTTGGAACTTCATAATAATTTGCTAAATAATGGTATAGTTAAGCTTGAAATAAGAAGTGTTACCTATAGACAAAATTTTGAACTTAATTATGGTCAATATATTCGAGAGAAACCTTTTGAATTACATCATATATTTGGAAATCGTAATTCTAATAAATTTGAGGAGATTATAGCTTTTAATCCAATGATTCATAAATACTATCATGAAATTTTAGACAATATTAATATTCTTTACCAAAATCTAATTAAAAAAATGAAAATAATTGAAAATATTGAGGAAGAAATTAATTTTATTAAATTAAAATATAATGATAAAAAAAATATAAATCTTTTAGGATTGGAAATAAAAGAATTAATGGAATATATTGATAATAATAGTAAAAATTATCAAAATATAACAATAATTCCAGATGAGCTTGTAGAAAAACAATTAGAAGAACAAACTAATATTTTATGGAAACAATTTTACACATTAACCGATGATGCAATTATTAATGATGAAATTAATAAACTTAATTATACAATTAGGTCAATAAATAAAGAAATTGAAAATTATATAAAAAAAGATATATTAGAAAATATAATAAGAAATATCAATAATAAATACCTTTGTGATGATTCAAGTAAATCAAAAAAGAAAGATAGTATAATTGTTATATATGAAAAAATAATAAAAGCTATAAATGAAAATAAAATAACTAAAAAAGAGATAGGTAATATAATATTAATAGAATCAATTGGCTGTACAAAACAACTTGAACAAACTACTAATAAAAATAGAATAAATGGTATAAATAATAGAATTAAAAAATTAGAAGAAATAAGAATAAATTTAAATGAACTTTTAGATTACAGAAATTATTTAATAGAAAGATTAGATAGTTTTAATAAGCTAAGAGTTAACGAATATTATAAATTAGTAAGTAATATAAGAATAGAAAAAATGAACAAAGTATCAATAATTAATAATTATATTGATACTATTATAAAATGTAGAAAAGAAAATCAAAAATTTCTTATTAATTCAATAAAATCAAGTGAATTTTACAATATTTTAAAAGAAATCAATGATTGTTTTGATAATAATATTAAAAAAGATAAAATAAAAAATATATCTTTTATATAATATTTTTAAAAAATAGAATGTATAAAAATTAAAAAAACTTTTAATATTTGGTATACAATATATTAGTAAAATACTTTTGCCATCAAAAATATTAAAAGTTTTAAATATTTTTAATAATTTTTCTAAAAAAATATTATAAATTTTTTTATTTTTATTAAATATTAAGTTCATTAAAATTTGATGTTAGACCATACAAATCTGGATTAGCATTTTGCATTTTTTTTAGAAAATTTAGCGAAAATTTTTGTTCTTTAAGTAAATCAATATCATTTTGTTTAATATTATTTAAACTTGTTATAAGATCTTTCCTATATTTCGCACGTTTTTGCATTTCTATTTTTAATTTAGAATCATTCTTGTGAATATTAATATTTCTCCATAATTTATTAACTATATTACATTGATTGTTATGATTTTTAATTTTTGTTTTTAAATCTTCAAGAAAATTATTTACAATATTTTTTTCTTTATTTCTAAGCCCAAATTGGAATAAAATATAATTATTATCGTTATTTATTTTTATATTTTTTTGTTTTAATAATAAATTAACTATTTTTTTATTATCTTTTTTAATAGCAGAATTAAATAGTTTTAATAAATTCTCCTCATTTATTTCTTTTTTTATTTGATTAAATATTGATTCAAATATTATATCATTGTTTTTTTCTATTGAAAAATTAAGTAATTTAATTTTATTTTCTTCATTTATTTTAAAATGTTTATCGTTAATGAATAGTGTAATAATATATTTATTAGCTTTTTCTAGTGCAAAATTAATTAATTTAATTTTATTTTCTTCGTTTAATTTTATTTGATTAAATATTAATTCAAATATTTCATCATTATTTTTTTCTAATGCTAAATTAAGTAAATTATAACCATTACTTTCCATTATTTGTATATTTTTATAATTTAATAAAAGTTTTACTATTTCTTTATTTTCATTTTTAGCAGCTAAATAAAGATAATCGGACTTAGAAAATATATCCAGATTTTGTTCTTTTAATATTAATTTAATAATATCAATTCTATTATTTTCAATAGAAATTTTAATTAAATCATAAATATCTTTACTTTTTATTTTTACATAATCAAATAATAATGTTACAATATCTAAATTAGCACTTTTAATAGCCATATTAATTGGACTAATTCCACCATAATTAGCTTTTAGATATAAATCTTTTTGTCCAAGTAATAATAAATCAACAATGTCTGTTCGATTATTTTTAATAGCAATATGAATAGGGGAATTATCATTTTCATAACCAATATTTATACCTATATTATCTTGCTTTAGTAGAAATTTAATAATATCTATATTACCATATTCAACAGCTAGTTGAATTAATGTTTTTTCTTCTATCAGAATATCATCTATATATGTTTGATAATTATTTATTAAATATTCTAATATTTTTACAAATGTTCTATATTTATTACTTTTAATGCAATCCAATATTTCATTTTTGAATTGCTCTTCACTATATGAGTCATATTTGTTATACATATTGTTATATATTTTTTTTATAAAGATATGATATCATATTTTTATAAAAAAGTAAACAGATTAAAATAAAAAAATAATAAAGAATAGCTTATTTTTTAAAAAACATAGCCAAATCTCTCACATGATTTACAGTAATTATTTCTAATTTAAACTTATCTTTTTTAAATACTTTTAATTTATTTAAGCCACCAGAAACTATAGCTTTTTTAAAACCTAATTTTTCTGCCTCTTTAAGTCTATATTCTATCTGTGATACCATTCTAATTTCACCAGAAAGTCCTATTTCTCCCATAAATACCCAATCTCTAGGAATTGCTATATCTTTATAGGCAGAAATTAAAGCAGTAGCAACTGCCAAATCTGCTGCTGGCTCATTTATTTTTAACCCACCGACTATATTTAAATATACTTCTTTATCATATAAATTTGCGCCAAATCTTGTACTTAAAACTGCTATTAACATCGATAATCTGTTTTGATCCCAACCAACAACTGCTCTTCTAGGACTTGGCATATATGATGGAGCTATTAAAGCTTGAATTTCTGCTAATAACGGCCTTGTTCCTTCAATTCCTCCAAATACTACTGAACCACTTACTAAATCTTCTCTTGAAGATAGGAATAATTGAGAAGGATTTGAAATTTCATATAATCCAGTATCATGCATTTCAAAAATACCAATTTCATTAGCTGCACCAAATCTATTTTTTATACTTCTTAGAATTCTAAATTGATAATCTTTATCACCTTCAAAATATAATACTGTATCAACCATGTGTTCTAAAACTTTTGGTCCAGCTATTTGTCCATCTTTATTTACATGGCTTACAATTAACATTATAATATTTTTTGTTTTTGCAATATTAATTAATTCTCCACCACATAACCTAACCTGTGAAACTGTTCCAGCTGCTGAAGTTATTTCTGGATTAAAAATGGTTTGTATAGAATCTATCACAACTATTTGTGGTTGTTCCCTTAATAATGCTTTTATTATATCATTTATACATGTTGCAGATGCAACTTTTAAATCTGTTTTATTTAGTTGCAATCTTTGAGCTCTTATTTTAACTTGATTAATTGATTCTTCACCAGATATATATAAAGCATTTAATCCTAAATTTGCAAGACTACAAAGAGTTTGCAATAATAATGTTGATTTACCAATACCAGGATCACCACCTATTAAAACAACTGATCCAGTTACAAGACCACCTCCTAAAACCCTATTTAATTCATTTATACCAGTATTATACCTAGGTGTTTCAGTTATTTCTTTATCCAAACTTTCAAAAACTATATCTTTTCCACTAGTTAAAGTTTTTGAAATATCTGTATTATTTGTTATTAAACCACCTTCTTCTTTTTCTTCAGTTATAGTATTCCATTCACCACACTCATTGCATTTTCCACTCCATTTAGTATGAATCGCTCCGCAGTTTTGGCAAATGAAAATACTTTTTGGCATATTTTTTATTGTCTTTGGTTCACTTTTGTTTTTGGTTTGCTTCTTTCTTCTTCTAATTTTTTCATAAATGTTTCAAAACTTTCTCTTCTTCCACTATAATCTTGAGCTCTTGGTTGCATTTTAATGTTTGTTGTTTTTATTTCTGAATTTTTTAGTAAAGCACTATTATTTTGTGCTTCTTTTTCTGGCTGTTTTGGCACCTCTTGATTTTGCTCTTTATGACCAAAAACTGCTGTTTTTTGCTCCTGTTGTTTTGGTGCTTCTTGGCTTTGTTCTTTGTGACCAAAAGTTGTTGTTTTTTGTTCTGATTGTTCTGTTTTTTGCTCTGATTTTTTTGATGTTTCTTGATTTTGTCCATTACCAAAAGCTGTTGTTTTCTGTTCTTGATTTTCCCCTTTATGACCAAAAGCTGTTTCTTTTCCAGGTTCATCATTTTTTTGTTCTTCTTGGTTATTTTTCTTACCTTTTTTAACCTCTTGTTCCATTTTCTTTTTTGTGAACATAGGTAAGATTTTCATTATAGCTAATAAACCAATCAAACTAAATGGAGGCACCCCAATCAAAGCAACTAAAGGACCAACAGCTACTAATCCAACTTGTGGGGGTATACCTTCTTTTACTTTTACTTTTGCATCTCCTTTTTCCTCCTCATTTAATTTTTTTAATTCATCTAATTTTTTTTGATCAACTTCTGTTTTACCAATACCTTTATTAATTTTTTCTTCTATTTCTTTTTGCTCTTCTTGTAATTTTTGTAGTTCTTCATATTTATTTATGGTTTCTAATTCTTGTTTTTCTTTATCAGTTAAATCATCACTATTTTTCTCTGATAATTCTTTTTTTCTATTTTGTATTCTTTCATTTACTTTATTTTTTATTTCTAGTGCCTTTTCTTTTTGTTCATCAGTTATCTCATTTTCTCGTAAAGAGTTTTCTACTATTTGGTCTTGTAAATCCTTTTCATCATTACTCAAATCTAAATCATAATATATATTACTTAAAAGATTTGCTATATTTTTACTACATTCAGGAGTTGCTATTTCTTCAACTTTTGCTTTATTAGCAGCTAAATTTGCTTTTAAATTTTCAATCTCTTCAACTCCAAGTTCATTAGTTTCTTCTTTTGAGTTTTCTTGTTTTGATTGCTTATTTTTACCTTTATCTTGAACTGATTTTGGTCTTGAATTTTCTGTTTGTATAGAGTTAAAACCCTGTAAACTTTGCATATTTTTTACTTCACTAATTGAATCTGTCATATTTTTTCTGTTTATAATTATTAATTATAATTATAATATCATAGAAAAATAAAAAAGTCAACAAATATTTATTGTTATTTTAATAATATATAAAATAGGACACTATTTATTACTATTTTATTAACTTTAACCTTACTTTTAATTCATACTCCCCTTTTTCTTTTTAAGAATTTTTATTTTTAGTTAAAAACTATTAAAATAAAGTAAAAAACTAGTAAAAAAGATAAATTGAAGTTAAATAAATTAATAATAATAAACAATTAAAGTTCAATTTATTCTATTGAAAATAATTTTTAAATAAATAAAATTATATTTAGCTATAAAAAATATATACTAGAGTAAACAAACAAAAGCAAGGATTTTTATGTTAAACATTAAAAATAAATTTTTAGAAAAAATAAAATTAATCAATAATTTAGAAAATATAAAAAATATTAGAGCAGAATTTTTAGGCAAAAAGAGCGAGATTTTTGATTTATTTAAAGAAATACAACATTTAGATATTGAAAGCAAGAAAAAAAAAGGTGCAGAAATCAATGAACTTAAGGAGTTTATAGCGAAAGAAATTGAGAAAAAAGAAAAAGAATTAGTAGAAAAAAAATTAGATGAAGAATTAAAAAGAGAAGTTATTGATATAACTTTGCCAGTTAGAAAAAACGAAGAGGGGTTAATTCATCCTATATCAAAAGTAGAGGAAGAATTAAGAAATATCATGTACTCTATGGGTTTTTCTTTAACTAGTGGTAGTGAAATTGAAAATGATTGGAATTGCTTTGAAGGTTTAAATATACCTAAACATCATCCAGCAAGACAAATGCAAGATACTTTTTATTTAAAAAATGATTATGAAAATAATAATGTAATTTTATTAAGGACCCAAACTACTTCTGTTGATTCAAGGGAAATGAAAGATAAAAAACCACCGTTTAAATTTTTTACTATGGGAAAAACATTCAGAAGTGAAATGGACGCAACTCATTGTCCTATGTTTCATCAAATTGATGTTGTTTATGTAGATGAAAATGTAAATATGCAAGATTTAAAGAATTGTTTAATTACAATAATGAAAAAATTTTTCTGCCTGGAAAATGTTCCTTTAAGATTTAGACCAAGTTATTTCCCATTTACTTCTCCTAGTGTAGAGGTTGATATAAAATATAAAAAAACTAATGATAAAATAATTTTAGGTGAAGGTGATGATTGGATAGAAATTTTAGGTGCTGGGATGTTGCATCCTAATGTTTTAAAAAATGCAAATATTGATATTAATAAATATCAAGGTTTTGCTTTTGCTTTTGGTATTGAAAGAATGGCAATGTTAAAATATGGTATTAAAGATATCAGATATTTATATGATGGTGATTTACGATTTTTAAAGCAATATGGATTTA
Organism: uncultured Rickettsiales bacterium; assembly: GCA_951800555.1. GTDB lineage: Bacteria > Pseudomonadota > Alphaproteobacteria > Rickettsiales > UBA1997 > CATOJU01. The sequence continues at coordinate 9,145 of CATOJU010000028.1, forward strand.
AAATATATGAA
>CATOJU010000029.1 GCA_951800555.1 uncultured Rickettsiales bacterium
GTTGAAAAAAATACATTAAATATAATATTGTCAGGTGATTATGTGCAATCTAATAATATCGCTGAAAAAGAAAAAATATTTAATTTAGCTAATAAAAATAATATAAAGACAATTGTTTTGGATGGTAAAGATATAAAAAAATGGGATTCGTGTTTGGTAGTAATAATATTTAAATTAATAAAAATAAGTAAAGAAAGGCAAATAAATATAAATTTTGATGAATTGCCTAAAAATTTAAAATCTTTAATTATGCTTGCTTTTTCTGTTGATAGAAAACCTAATAATGCAATTGAAAAAGAAAAAAATTTTTTTGAAGATATTGGAAACAATTTTTTAAATTCTTTAAATTCTTGTAAAAAAGGACTTTTATTTTTAAAAGTTTCCTTAATTTCCATAAAAAATTTTATTTTTTCTAAAACAGTAATGAGAAAAGATGATTTTTTCTTATCTTTGGAAGATTGTAGTTATAAAGCTGTTCCTATAGTATCTTTAATTAGTTTTATGGTTGGTCTTATTTTAGCTTTTGTAGGTTCAATACAATTAAAAGCTTTTGGCGCAGAAATTTATGTGGCAAGTTTAGTTTCTATTGCTATGGTTCGTATTATGGGCGCAGTAATGACAGGTATAATAATGGCAGGAAGAACTGGCGCAAATTATGCGGCAACTATTGGAACTATGCAAGTAAATGAAGAAATTGATGCATTGAAAACTATGGGAATTCCTGTGGTAGATTTTTTACTTTTACCAAGAATTTTATCATTAAATATTACTATGCCATTTTTAACTTTACTTTCAAATATAATTGGTATAATTGGTGGTGCTTCTGTTGGAATTTTTATGTTAAATATTCCGCCTCAAAAATATTATCAAATGTCTGTTAATGTATTAGACTTAAATAATTTTTTAATAGGAATTTTTCACGGTTTAGTTTTTGGAATTATTATAGCTTTGTGTGGTTGTTATTATGGTATAAATTGTGGGAAAGATGCTGATGGTGTCGGAAAAGCAACAACTAAATCTGTTGTAAGTTCAATAGTATGGATAATAATTTCAACTGGAATTATAACCTTAATTTGTGAGGTATTTGGAATATGATAGATAAAAATGTTTCAATAATTTCTCCTATAAAAGTAAAAGATTTAACAATAGCCTATGATGATTTTGTATTAATGAAAAATATAATTTTTGAAGTTAATGAAGGAGATATTTTTATAATTATGGGAGGTAGTGGTTGTGGAAAGAGTAGTTTACTAAAAATTTTGACTGGTTTAAAAAATCCTACAATTGGTAATGTCTATATAAATGGTTTTGATTTATATAAATCTAAAAATAAAATAAAAAATGAAATAATGAGACAAACCGGTATATTATATCAAAGCGGAGCTTTATTTAGTTCTATGACATTAGGTGAAAATGTAGCTTTACCATTACAGCAATATACAAATTATTCTAGACAAGATATTAAAGATTTAGTTCAATTTAAACTTGCTTTAGTTGGTTTAGCAGGATTTGAAAATTTTTATCCATCCGAAATAAGTGGAGGAATGAAAAAAAGAGCTGGACTTGCCAGAGCTTTAGCTTTAGATCCAAAAATTGTATATTTTGATGAACCATCGGCAGGACTTGACCCTATAAGTTCAAAGCTTTTAGATGATTTAATTTTAGAGATAAATCAGAGTTTAGGAACTACAATAGTTGTAGTTACCCATGAATTAAGTTCAATTTTTGCTATTGGTAATAATTCAATATTTCTAGATATTGAAGAAAAAACAATAATAGCAAAAGGAGATCCTAAGGAATTATTAAAAAATCCACCAAATGAAAAAGTTTTTAATTTTTTAAACAGAGGTAAAAAATGACTAATAGAAGAAAAATAAACAAAAGATTGATAGGTTTATTTGTAACAATTGGAACATTGTTATTTATAATATTTTTATTTATTTTACTTAAAGGAAGAATTTTTGTAAAAAAAGACAGTTTATTCGTATTATATTTTAATGAGCCTGTACAAAATTTAAGTATTGGTTCTCCTGTTATGTTTAGAGGCGTAGAAGTTGGAAAAGTCGCAAAAATAGATCTTATAGTAGATAAAGAAAATTTATCATTTAGTATTCCTGTATATATAAATATAGATTTTGATAATATTTTTAAAACAACAGATCAAAAAAAACTTGAGGATAAACAATTATTTGTCGAAAGATTAGTTAATGAAGGCTTAAGAGGTAGACTTAATACATATAGTATAATTACAGGGCAATTAATGATAGAATTAGAAATTTTACCTAATTCATTGATTGAATTTAAACATAAATTTTTGGATAGTAATATAGTTGAAATTCCGACAATTTTATCGTCAAAAGGAGAATTAACAAAAGGTTTACAAAATTTACCAATTAAAGATATAATAGAAAATTTTAATTCTTTGCTTTATAATATCAATAAATATACACCGACAATTATGGATGAAAGTACAATGTTTATAAAGAAAATAAATAAATCAAATGACAAAAATATTGATATTTATGAATTTTCCAATAATTTAAATAATACTATAAAAAATATTGGAGAAGCTGCAAAATCATTACATAATTTTATTGATTATTTAGAAAGACATCCAGAATCTTTGTTGAAGGGTAAAAATGATTATTAATTTTTAGAAGTTTAATATATTCTTTTTTTTCTTAATTTTTTTATCCTTAAAGATATGTCGGTAGGACGGGTAGATGGAATTGACTAAAAAAAACAAAAAACTTGACATAAACAATAATTATTGTTAGAATATAATCTATATAGATTTAATTTTTTCAATTATGTTAAAAGAAATATATTTATTTATTATAAGTAATAGAATTTTATATAACACAATTATTAGTATAATATATTTGATATCAACATTTATAATAATTGAAATAATTGATAAATTTTTAGATAAAATCGAAAAAAAGATGGAAAATTTACAAGAAACCACAACAACTGCTTTGTTATTAACAATAAAAGATCCTTTACAATTACTAATTTGGGCAACATGTATATATAAAATTATAACATTAACAGTAAAACTTAATAATAAAAAATTATTTATTCTGTATGAATTAAAAATTATCTTAATAACTTTTATAGTTATTTGGCTTCTTTTTAGATTTGTATCAAAATATACAAAAATAATTATAGAACAAAAGGAAAAAAAGAGAGAAAATATTGATTATGGTGAAATTGATTTTATTAAGAAGCTCACACAAATAATAGTTTTATTTATATCATTATTATTTGGTTTAGGAAGGCTTGGCGTAAATTTTCAAAGTCTAATAGCTATTGGTGGTGCCGGTGGTATAGCTATTGGTTTTGCAGCTAAAGACTTTCTTTCCAATGTATTTGCAGCTTTAACTATCTATATAGATAAACCATTTAATGTTGGGGATTGGATAGCCTCACCAGATAGGGAAATAGAGGGTGATGTAGAAGAAATAGGTTGGAGACAAACAAGAATTTTAACATTTTCAAAATATCCTATTTATGTAGCAAATTCTGTTTTTACTAATATAATTATAGAAAATAAAGGAAGGATGAAATCAAGAAGAATTAATGAAATTATCCCAATAAGATATATTGATATAAATAAAATGGAAAAAATTGTAAAAGAAATAAAAGAAATGTTAAAAAATAATAGTAATATAAATCAAAGGTTAACAACAATAGTTGCTTTGGATTATGTTTCTTCTAATGCAACTTTAAATCTAAAACTATATACTTTTGCAAACACTATAGAATGGATAAGATATACAGAAATTAAACAAGACGTTCTGATAAAAGTAATAAAAATTATTCAACATAATGGTGGTGAATTGGCTTATGGAGCTCAAGAGATAATAATGAAAAAAGATAAAAGTTCAAATTTGTTAAAAGTGGAAAGTGCTGATGTATTGATGTAATTTTTGATGTATTTTTAAATTTTTCTTGACTTAATCATATTTTATTGTAAATTAAAATTTAATTTTTAAAAAAATAATATTTATGAAGATAAAAGAATTTATAAAAAACAGGAAATTATTTAAATCAACAATAGTTATACCAGTATTAATTTTAATATTCTTAACTCCAAAAATAAAATATGTTTATAACAGTAAAAAAAGTGATTTTCTAAAAGTAAAAAATAAATATTATAAAAATTATCTAATAAATAATAAATATAATTTATCAAATTCTTGCTTAAATAATACTGATAGTATAAATTATTATAATTCAATTTATAGTCAAATAATAAATATGATTTTTGATATGAATAAAAACAATTTCTTTTCAGAAAAAGATAGAAACATATTATTTAGTTTTATAAAAAAAAGTGAAGTCAAAAATTTATTGGATAAAATAAAAAATATTAATTTATTAATAATGAATACAGATTCTGTAGCAGAATATAATTTTTTAATTGCTTTAGTTAATGATCTAAATTTTTCTTCATATAAAACTATAAAAGAATACTATGAGAAAGCAATAGATATAAATAAATTTAATTCTAATTATTATTTACAATTATCAAAATTTTATACAAAAAATTGTGAATATGAAAAAGCTATAAATACATTATTAGATACATTATCTGTAATAGCTATGACAAATAATGATAATAAAAGTAATTTATATAATATTTACTATAGTTTAGGTGATTTATACTTTTATAAAAGGGATTACGAAAATTCTATAGTATATTACACAAATGCCTTTGTTAATTTAGATTATAGAAATAAAAATTTACGAAAAACAAAAGTATTAACTAAATTAGGTGATATAATGATTATAAGAGGAGAATATTTTGAAGCTATAAATTATTATAAATATGCTTTAAGTTTAAACGATAAAAAATTGAAAAAAGATGAACATATTTTATTATTATTAAAGTTATCGAATGCTTATTATTCCTATGGTAATTATGAAAATAGCTTAAAATTTGCAAAAAATGCTTCTATTAAAGCTAAAAAATTAGATAATGTTTTACTTTATTCGAAAGCAAAATATTATATATGTTTAAATTATGAATATTTAGGAAAATCATTAGAAAGAATAAAAGAAAATTGTGATGAAGCTATAAAAAAAGCAGAAGAATATAAAGAAATGACAAATAATATATATTCTTACATTAATTTAGCTGAAATGTTAGATTATTCTGCCTATACAAGAGACCCATTAATGGCGATTAATTATTTAGAAACTGCATTAAGTTTAAATTATAAAGATGATATATATACTAAAATAGATATTTTGGAAAAAATGGCATCAATAAAAACATATACTGGTGGAAATAATAGATTAAAAGTATTTGAAATATATGATGAATTAGATCAATATTACAAAAAGTATAATATTAGTAGCGGGTGTTGCAATAATATATTAAAGGGTTTTTCTAAGGAAATTACGAATATAGGAAATCCAGAAATCGATTATTTACAGGGAGAAAAAGTTTTAAAAAATAAAAAGGCTCAATTAATTACATTATATAGTTATATTTCGGATTTTTATAAAAGTAGAAATCAAAATACTTTAGCTTTACAATATGCTATAAAAAGTTTAAAATTAAGTAAACAAATATATAAATTTGATCATCATTATATAAAATATATGGAAGATAGACTAAATGCTTTAAAAAATTAATTTTTTATATTTAAAATTTTTTATTATTAAATTATAAATGATCTAAATTTAAAATTAAATATGAATTAATCAATTATTTATAAAGGAATGTGGTAGACGTTTTTTTAAAAGGAAAAATTATGAATTTTTATTAATAAATCTGATGATTTATAAAATTATTAATAAATATTTGTATCTACCACACATATTTATTGTAAAATAAAGAAATATTAAAATCAAGAGAAATTTAATAAATATTAAAAAATAAATTAAATATTTATAATAAATATATATAATTATTACATATATAAAAATTATTATTATTAATAATATATGTGTAATAATGATAATTTCCCTTGAAGAAAAAATAAAATTTAAAAATAATATAAAAATTGACCTATGTAAATATACAAGATTTAGAAATATAAATATAACTATAATATTTTATTTTTTACAATTAAAAGTATATTTTTTATGAATTATTTTATAATAAAATTTTTAGGTATTTATTACTACTAACTAGTAAAATAATAAAAACTTAAATCTATTAACAAAATAATAAAGTATCCAGAAAAATCAATATACCAACGCTCTTTAATTAAGAATTTTTTTTAGGATAATTTTTTAGTAGTTTAGAATAATTATTTTTAATATATTATTTCCTTTTAATTTTAAAAATTATGATTAATTATATTTTTTTATTTTTTATAAAAACTTATTCCAAAATATTAAAATAAGTTTTTATAAAAAGTTCGGTAATTTACTTGTATATTTCAATATCACTAAAGAAAAAATGAATTTCTCTCCAAGCACTTTCAATATTATCCGAACCGTGTAAAGAATTCTGGCTAATATCAACACCAAATAATTTTCTTAATGTACCTTCTTCAGCAACTTTAGGATCGGTAGCCCCCATAAGTGTTCTATATTGGACTACACAATCTTCTTTTTCTAAAATTTGAACTACAACTGGATTACTACTCATATAATCTGTTAATTCAGCAAAAAAAGGTTTTGCCGAATGTTCTCTATAGAATAATTCGGCTTGAGTTTTAGATAGTAAAATTTTCTTTTGTGATACAATTTTAAAGCCATTTTCTTCTATTTTTGATATAATAGCTCCTTCTAATTTCCTTTCTATAGCATCTGGTTTAATTATGCTTAATGTTCTTTCAACCATAAAATTTATTACTGTTTTTTTTGAAAATTTTATAAAGAAATAAATAAAAAAGTCAACTATTTTTTAAAAATTTAAGTGTTGATCAATTTTTTTAGTTTTTGTGTTTTTGCTGGCATTTAATTTGTTGATTTATTAAAAAAATTTTATTGAAAAATAAAAATAAAAAGCTTGAATTAAAATATTAAAAAAGGAAGTTATGGTTAAGATTAAACGATGATATTAGAAGAATTAAATTTTTTACTTAGTCCCCTTTCTAATTTAAATGGAATTGGAGAAAAAACTTTACAAGATTATATAAGATTACTCACAAAAAAAAGAACTTTGACCGGAGAACATCTTAAAGTACTAAATTTATTATTACATTTACCAGATAAAATTATTAAACGTAAAATTGTTAGTGATATAAAAAATATAGATAATGGAGATATAATTATTGCAAAAATTAAAGTTATAGCTCTTAATCCACCAACAAAAATAAAACAACCTTATACCATAACTTGTTATTTAGGTATGAATTTTATAAATATTGTATATTATAAATATTTTGAAGATTTTATTAAAAATAGATTTGTTATTGATAAAGAAATCTATGTCAGTGGAAAAGTTGATATATATAATTCACAAATACAAATAGTTCATCCGGATTATATTACAAATAATTTAGATGAAATTCCAAAATTAGAACCGATTTATCCATTAACTTATAATATATATAATAAAAACTTAATAAAAAATATAGATTTTATATTAAATAATTGTCCTGATTTACCAGAATGGATTGATGAGGAAATTTTAAAAAAAAATGATTGGGTAAATTGGAAAGAAAGTTTAATTAATTTACACAAACCAAATAGTTTTTTTGATTTAAAAAATAATAAATATAGAAAAAGATTAGCTTTTGATGAAATTTTAGCTCAGCAATTGGCTTTAGCAATAGTAAAAACTAATAGTATAAAAAATAATGAAAAGCAAGCAATTATTAAAGATAAATTGATATTAAAGGATAAATTTTTAAACGAAATTTTACCATTTAATTTGACAGAAGATCAAAAAACAGCTATTAGAGAAATAGAAAATGATACTTTTTCAAGTAAAAGAATGATTAGATTATTACAGGGAGATGTAGGTAGTGGGAAAACTATTGTGGCTTTTGTTTCTATGTTAAATTATATTGAAAAAGAAAAGCAATGTGTTTTAATGGTACCAACTTCAATTTTAGCAATGCAACATTATGAAAATTTAAAAGTTTTTTGTGATAAATTAAATATAAAAATTGATATTTTAACAGGAAAAATTAAAGGAAAAAAAAGAAATAATGTATTAAATAATTTAAAAAATGGAGAAACAAATATTTTGGTGGGGACTCATGCTTTAATTGAGGATAATGTTGAGTTTAAAGATCTAGCTTTTACAGTAATTGACGAACAACATAGATTTGGAGTAGAGCAAAGAATTACTTTAATAAATAAAAATGACAATACAGATATTCTAGCAATGTCAGCAACACCTATACCTAGAACATTGGCCTTGACCATTTATAATGAAATGTTATTAACTATTATAAAAGAAAAACCACAAAATAGAAAAAAAATAATAACTTCAATAGTTACTATTGATAAATATTATAATTTAATAGATAGAATTAAAGAAAAAATTAAAATCGGTGAAAAAGTCTATTGGATTTGTCCTTTGGTAGAAGAAAGTGAAAATATGGATTTAACAGATGTAAAAAATAAATATGATGAATTTTGCGAAATTTTTGGTACAGAAAATATAGCTTTTATACACGGAAAAATGAAGGAAAAAGAAAAAGATAAAATAATGGAAGAATTTTGCAATAATAATCAAAAAAAAATATTAATTTCTACTACTGTAATTGAAGTTGGTATTGATGTTAAAGATGCTACAATTATTGTTATAGATCATCCAGAAAGATTTGGACTTTCTCAATTACATCAATTAAGAGGTAGAGTTGGTAGAGGAGATAAACAATCATATTGTATTTTATTATGTGATTATAAAAATTGTGGTAAAAATACTATAAGAAGATTAAATATTATGAGAAGTACAGATAATGGTTTTACAATAGCAGAGGAAGATTTAAAAATGCGAGGTGTTGGAGAGGTTATGGGAATTAAACAAAGTGGACAACAGGATTATTTGATTGCAGACTTGGATAAAGATTATGGACTAATGGAACAAGCAATGTTTTTAGTACAGAATATTTGTAAAAAAGGAGATTTTAAAAATTATAAATTATTATTATATTTATTTGGATATATGAATTTACTAAAAAAGG
>CATOJU010000030.1 GCA_951800555.1 uncultured Rickettsiales bacterium
GGAAATTATCAATAGACCTTTGAGTAATTCATCTACGTTAATTTTCCATTCTGGCTCTAAGAACATTCTTGTACCGGTTTGCCTCCAAGCCCTAACGCTTACCCTAAATTTATCATTTATATTTATATCTTTATTTTTATCAATTTTATATATAATTCCATCATTAATTAACTTCAGTTTTTCCCCAAAGTTAATATTAAAAATATAATTTATTAATTCATCAGGATTAGCAAATTTATTTTCAAAAAAATTAATTAATAAATTATCATCGCTAGCACTCAATTTTTGTATATTTAACCTCTTACAAATTATCTTAACATTAGATATTTTAAAAAGATTTTTAATGCTTTCTGGCAAATCTCCATAATCAACTTCCAACTCAAATTTAATTTCTTCTAATTCTTTAGTACTTTCTGCGTCTGCAATTCTTTTATAGAATTTCATTTTTATATTAATATTATCAATATAATTTGTAGGTATAATTGTTGAAACATTTAATTTAATTTCTGGAGAAAACTCATAATTCTCAAATTCAAATCCAATTGACTCTTTATTAATATTTTCTATCTCTTTTTTTAACATTTTATTATATAAATTTATTCCAATATCCTTAATATGACCACTTTGTTTTTCCCCTAAAATATTGCCGGTTCCTCTAATATCCATATCTGCGGAAGAAATTATAAAACCTGAATTCAAATCCTTTATAGATTCCATAATACTCAATCTTTTTCTAGCTATATCTGTTATAATTTCATTTCCTTTTGTAGTTAGATAGGCAAAAGCTTTTTTATTTCCTCTCCCTACCCTACCCCTTAATTGATAAAGTTGAGCTAAACCAAAATTATTTGCCTTATAAATTATAATAGTATTTGCGTCTTGAATATCGACACCATTTTCAATTATAGTTGTTGCTATCAAAAGATTATATTTCCCATCATAAAAATCATTCATTATTTTATCTACATCTTCATTTTTCATTTGTCCGTGTATTATACAATATTTTAATTCTGGCAAAATTTTATTTAATCTAACTTCCACTTCTTTAATATCTGTAATTCTAGGTACTACAAAAAATACTTTTCCACTTCTATTAATTTCAGTCAAAATTATTTCTTTTATTTTTTCATCTTTATATTTGCAAACTATTGTATCAACATTAATTCTATCAACTGGAGGAGTAGACATTATTGATAAATCTTTTAATCCGGCAATAGACATTTGTAAAGTTCTAGGAATAGGTGTTGCTGACATTGCTAAAATATGTGTACTTGTACGAATTTCTTTAAGTCTTTCCTTTTGCATTACTCCAAATCTTTGTTCTTCATCTATTATAACTAATCCTAAATCTTTAAATTTTACACTTTTATTTAGAAGTGAATGGGTTCCAATAATTATATCAATTTCTCCAGTCTCTAAATCTTTTTTTATTTTATAAATTTCTTTTTGAGTATTAAACCTAGATAAACTAGCAATCTTTATTTCTGTATTTTTAAATCTTTCCGTAAACTGTTTAAAATGTTGCCTGCATAAAATAGTCGTTGGCACTATAATTGCCACTTGTGATTTATTTTTACTATTTGCAACCACAAAACTTGCTCTTATCGCAACTTCAGTTTTACCAAAACCAACATCTCCGCATAATAATCTATCCATTATATGCCCACTAGATAAATCATTTAAAATTTCATTCGTAGCCTTAGCTTGGTCTTCTGTAGGAGTAAAGGGGAAAGCATTACAAAATTCTTCATATTCACCATTAATTATAGAAAAAATCTTTCCTTTACTTATCTTTCTCTGGCCTGCAATTTTTATTAAATTTTCCGCAATATCTTTTATTTTTTCCCTAATTTTAGCTCTTTTATTTCCCCACTCATTAGAGCCAAGTCTATCAAATTTAATATCTGGGTTATATTCGCTATATTTTGAAATTAAATCAAAATTTTCCACTGGCACCAATAATTTTATATTATTAGCATATTCTAATTTAATAAAATCCTTTGAAATTCCATTATAATTTACAGAATCAAGACCTAAAAATCTCCCTAAACCATAATTTATATGTATAACTAAATCACCTGTTTTTATTGCATTTTGTTCTTTTATTACATTATCTAGAGATTTAGAAAAATCATTATTGTCGATTTTAGTATTTAAAAAATCATTCTCGTCGATATAAATATTATTCATATGGCTTTATATAAAAATTTTATGTTTATGCTATTTATTTTTAATACTGATATTTTAACTTCCTTGTCTTTATTTTTCAATAATTTTTATTATTTTTGGCAAAATTTTATATTCAAAAAATTTGATATTTGTAGTATTTAAAATATAATTTTTAATGTATTTTAGAAAGTTTTGAAAAATGGTGCGGATAAAGGGACTTGAACCCATATGTCTTTCGACACTAGATCCTAAGTCTAGCGCGTCTACCAATTCCGCCATATCCGCTGTAATTTATTTAATAATAATATATAAATAATTAAAAATCAAGAAAAATTTAAATTTTGCACTGTCGCCTATACATAAAGTTACAAAACAATTGGTTATTTAAATATTAAAATAGTTGCTTGCTAAAAACTAAAAAAAATTAACATCTTGATATGCAATCGTAAATATTTATTCAAAATCATTTAATTTTTTAATATTGATCCATCATATTCGCAAGCATATTTTACCAACCCCATAAACAAAGGATGTGGATTTTCCAATCTTGATTTAAATTCTGGATGGAATTGCGAAGCAACAAAATAATTATTTGTTGGTAATTCAACTATTTCTGCAAGTTTTCCATCAGGAGACAAACCAGAAAATATCAGACCTTTATCTTCAATTATTTTTCTATAATTATTATTTACTTCATATCTATGTCTATGTCTTTCTTCTATTTCTGTTGAATTATAAATTTTAGCAACTTTTGAATTATTAAGTATTTTGCATTTATAACTACCAAGACGCATAGTTCCACCTTTTTTTATTACATTTTTCTGTTCGTCCATAAGAGCTACAACTGGATTTTTTGTATTCTCATTAAATTCAATACTATTTGCGTCTTTTAAACCAACTACATTTCTTGCAAATTCTATGACAGCACACTGCATTCCTAAACAAATACCTAAAAATGGAACATTATTTTCTCTTGCAAATTGTATTGTATTTATCTTTCCTTCAACCCCTCTTAAACCAAAACCACCCGGAACAATTATTCCATTACAATCTTTTAAAGAATCTTTAATTTTTTCTTTATTCTCTAAATCTTCTGCATTTATCCATTTTATATTTAATTTAACATCCAAATTTGCACCTGCATGTTTTAAAGCCTCTACAATGGATAAATACGCGTCATGTAAAGCTATATATTTACCAATTATTCCAATAGTTATATTTTTATTATTACTAGGAGCTATAATTTTATTTACTAAATTTCTCCAATTTTTTAAATCTGGTTCTATATTTTTCATTTGAAATTTACTTAAAATTTCATTAGCAAGTCCTTCTTTTTCTAGATATTCTGGAACTTCATATATACTTTTCATATCTAAACACTCTATTACAGAACTTTTTTTAACATTTGTAAATAAAGCAAGTTTATTTTTTTCACTTTCTGATAATTTATAGGATGTCCTACAAACTAATATATCTGGTTGAATTCCTATACTTCTCAAATTCATTACACTATGTTGTGCTGGTTTAGTTTTTAATTCTTCTGTTGTATTTAGATAGGGAATTAAAACCGTATGTAAAAAAGCTGTATTTTTTTCACCTACATCAAGTCTAAATTGTCTAATTGCTTCAAAAAAATAAAGTCCTTCAATATCTCCTACAGTCCCACCTATTTCAGTTATTAAAAAATCTGGATTATTTTTTTCTGCTGCTCTTAAAATTACGGATTTTACTTCATCAGTAATATGAGGAACTATTTGCAGAGTTTTCCCTAAATATTCACCATTTCTTTCTTTATTTATAACATTTAAATATACTTTTCCAGATGTTAAGCTACTATATTTATTTAAATTTACATTTGTAAATCTTTCATAATGTCCTAAATCTAAATCTGTTTCTGCCCCATCCTCTGTAACGAATACTTCTCCATGCTCTATTGGGTTCATAGTACCCGGATCAACATTTATATATTGATCAAATTTTTGTAAAGATACAGAATATCCTCTTGCTTTTAATAATTTTCCTAAAGAACTTGCTATTATACCTTTTCCTAAAGAGCTTACAACTCCACCTGTAATAAAAATGTATTTTGTCATTGCGTATTTGTTTTTTTGAATATTAAGCAATTTTTTTTAAAAGTCAAATTTAAGATTTTTGTATATATTTTTGATTTTATTAAAATAAAAATAATTTTTAAAAGTTATTGACTTTATTTTAAAAATATATAAAATATTTTTTATATAAAATAGTCATTTTTATATATATTAATAATTTTATAAATAAATCTAAGGAAATAGTATGGAACATACCAAAAAAATAGGTTTTACTAGAGAAGAAGATAAACGCACCAAAAAAAGAGGTTTTACTATAGAAGAAGATGAACAATTGAAAAATTTGATAGAAATTTATACAAGAGATGGCAAAGAAATTAGTTGGGTAAATATATCTAAAAATATTCCAGGAAAGAATCCAAAACAATGTAGAGAAAGGTGGACAAATAATTTAAATCCTAATATTAAACGTAAAGAATGGACTGAAGAAGAAGATAATATTATAAAAATTGAAGTAAATAAAATTGGTAATAAATGGACACAAATTTCTGAGTTCTTACCTGGTAGAACTCCTAATAGTATTAAAAATCGTTATAATTCGGTTTTAAAGAAAAGATTTACACCCGAGGAAAGAAGAATACTAAATCATACAATGAATTCATTTGCTATAAGAAAAGAAAGAGTTGATTGGAAAAAAGTGGCTAAAAATATACCAAATAGAAGTGAACAAGAATGTAGAAAAGGTTGGAACGATAATTTTCTTAATCCCAACATTCAATTTAATGCTGATTGGACTACAAATGAAGAAAAATTATTAAGTGGTTTATATGAAGTATATGGTCCAGATTTTAAAAGTATATCGACATTTTTTCCTGATACAAGAACTCCAAATAGTCTTAAAAATCATATGGGATACCTTTTAAATATAGGAAATCCATATAAATATTGCGGTGATATTGTTAAAGTACCTAATTTAAAAAAAACAAGTAAAACATCTAACAATGGAAATAATAATAGTGAAAAAATGTTAAATAATGCAATTGCTGATATAAATCAATTGTTTCCTACTTTAAATCAAGATAATAATATAAATAAAACAGGTCTATAGTAAAAAATTAATATTATTAATATAATTGTTATAATAAATAATTTTTATAAAATAACTAGTATTATGAAATATTTATTTAATCAAAAATATTAATAATAAAAATGGTAATACAAATATAACCAATATTCTAGCTAATCTAAACACAAAATTTTGTGTTTAGATATATTTGTATAAATTTATTTTTTATTCCTAGTCAAAAGATTTATAATATTTTTAGAAAAAAATGAATAATTTTTTAATAAAATATTAAAAAAGTTATTATATAAAAAATATAAAAGAGAAAAAATTTTTAAAAAAATAAAAAAGTAGTTAATTTAAACCAAACATTGCCTCAAACTATTAAACTTTAGACAAATAGATATATTCATTAAAAATAATTTCCAACTATGATGTTAATATAGGAAGATCTAATAATCAAATAACCACAGAAGAATTATTTCCGTAGGACTTCGCCCCATATTTTAATAATATATTAAAAAATCTCAAGAGATAAAGATATATTTAATCCCTCCCACTTTTGTGGGGAAAAACAAAGACAAACCAATGGGAGTTTACTCACAATCGGTATCTCAACGAACGAAGTGAAGGATGCCAATGAAGTTGATGGGTGAGTGTTATTGTTTTTATTATTAGTTTTTATTACTCCTCTTCTGTCCTTCGGACGTCTATTCATTCCTCAAAGAAGGAAAGGATTCGAGTGAAGACTTCGGATATCCTACTCAAGAAGTGGAAGGATTGAATATATAATTTTAAATATTTCCTTCTTAAGGAGTAAGAGTATTAAATAATATAAAAAAAATTAATAATTAATATTATTATTATTTTTAAGATCATAAATATAAAATTCTATAATCATATAGGTTTATTATTATAATGACAATAAACTTTATCAAGAGATGGAGGTAAAATTCCCTCCTGCCAATAAACAATTGACTTTTATTAAAAAGTATAATATAATATATCTGCCGAACAAAATTATTTGAAAAATACTAATTTTAATAGGATTTACAATTTTTATTAATAACAAAAACTATAATGCGAATATAATTCTTATTATTTAATTTGATTATTAACTAAAGTAGAATTATATTATGATATATATAGATAAATTAACATATAAATTACCAGATAATACAGTATTATTTGATAATCTAACCTTTAACATAAAGGATAATGAAAAAACTGCATTAATTGGCAAAAATGGAGTTGGTAAAAGTACAATTTTTAAATTAATAAATAAAGAATTAACTCCATTTTTCGGGAAAATAAAAATTAATAATTTGAATATTGCTTATTTAGAACAAAAAATAAATGATTTAAACTTTTCAACAGTGGCCGATGTTTTTAATTTAGAAAAACAAATAATATCACTACAAAAAATTGAGAATGAGATAGCTAATTTAGAAGATTATGATATTATAGACAATAATTGGGACTGTAGAGAGGTTATAGATAAAAAACTCGAATTTTTTAATTTAAATTTTGATTATCTAAGACCCTATAATTCTTTGAGTGGTGGAGAAAAAATTAAAGTTATTTTATCAAGTATTATAAATAATAATACAAATTTTTTACTTTTAGATGAACCAACAAATAATATGGATTATGAAGGAAAACAATTTTTTTATAATTTTATAAAAAATTGGAATGGTGGAATATTTTTAATTTCACATGACAGAGAATTATTAAATTTAGTGGATAGAGTATTAGAATTAAGAAATTTCCAAAGTGGAGATGTTAAGCTTTTTTCATATGGTGGGAATTTTGAAAATTATAAAAAAATCAGAGAAAACGAAGAAAATAGCTTAAATAAGAATTTAAATGATTCTATTAAGAATTTGGAAAATCAAAAAAATCAAATAATTAAAAACCAACAGAATTATACAAAAAATGTAAAAAATGGAAAAAATGCATTAAAAAATGGAAAAATTGATAAATTAACAGCAAATTTTAAAAAAAATTCAGCAGAAAATCAAAGAGGAAATATTATAAACAGAGATAATAAAAGGTTGAATGAGATTAGTAAAAAAACATCTGACATTAAAGCAAAAGTTGAAGCTGATAAAAAAATATATTTTAAATTTTCAGAAAATGAAAAGATTGTAAATAAAAAAGTTTTGACTATTGAAAATCTAAATTTTTCTTATAATAACAAACAAATTTTAAAAAATTTTAATTTAATAATTAATTCAGGTGATAGAATTGCTATAAATGGACCAAATGGAACTGGGAAAACTACACTTTTAAAAATTATAACAGGAGAAATTAATGACTATTCGGGAAATATAAAAATAAATCTTGATAAAATTGTTTATTTAAAACAAAATCATATTTTTCCTGAAAATATTACACTTCTAAAATATATTGCTAATTATACAGGTTTAAATGAGCTAGATTGTAGAAATATTTTGGCTATGTTTCTTTTTAAAACTGATAATGTTTTTAAAACTGTAAATGATTTAAGTGGTGGTGAAAAAATTAGATTTTTGTTATGTTGTATTTTAGCAAAAAAAGGTGTGGAATTAATAATTTTGGATGAACCGACAAATAATTTGGATATTGATTCTATTGAAATTTTGGAGAATATTTTAAATGATTTTAATGGTACTATTTTAGTTGTTTCTCATGATGAAGTTTTTAAAAAAAATATAAAAATAAATAATAATATTTTTTTTGAATAATATTCAATATTATTATAATATTAATATAAATAACAATAAAAAAATAATAGTAATAAGAATAGATAAAACATACCTTATTAAATATATATTTTTTTATAAAACTTTATTATATAAAATATGTAACAACTTTTCGAGATTACATATATAAAGATTTTATAATGACTGTTTTTTTGTAGTAGATTTTATCAAAAAATAGAGTAAAGTTCATTTTTTGGCACTTCACTCTATTTCTTGACACCACTTAAGCAACACTAATTTTTCTCTTATCTTTAGTATTGTTATTTACTTTTTCTTTATTTATTATCTTATTATTCTTTTTTATTTTCTCCTTCTCTTCTATTGTCCTTGTTTCCATTATTCTTCCAAAGTTAGCATACTTTTCTATATTACTTGAAAAAGTATTACTATTAGCCCATGGGAATACAGTATTATTTAAAGAATTAAAACTTCTAGCCGAAGCTTTTGTTTTTTCTATTGAACATAGCTAATTTATTTCTTAAGGAACTATTAGGAGATCCCACTAAACAAGTTTCCTTCACTTTGTTTCGGCAAACTGTAGTGGATTGATAAACTAAAATGATTAAGTAAACTTATCATTTTCCCACCTTTGTTTTCTGCTTTATCTATAATATGTTTATTACAATCTATATAGTTTATATCACTATTATTCTCTGTATTCTTCTCATAGGTATATTATTAGCATATAGTCTTAAACAT
>CATOJU010000031.1 GCA_951800555.1 uncultured Rickettsiales bacterium
GGTTTTGATAATGGAAATTTATCTGAAATATTATCAAATGAAGAATATGAAGAACGAAAAAAAGATTACATAAAAAATAAATTTAAAGAGTATTTACAAGATTATAAAGAAATTATATTTGAGAAAAAATTAAAAGATTATATTTCTTCCGATGAAGAATATAAAGTTTATAAAAGAAATAAAATTAATGAAAGAATAGATAAAAATTTAAAAGAATATATAAAAGATAATAATGAAATTTTATCTCATTTAAAAGGTGTAAAAACCGGTTCTACTATACCGAATCATAGTTTTATAATAGTTGGTAAAAATGGATATAAAACTATTGAAATATCTAAGTTAAGGGAAAAAGGAAATTTAAAAATTGCAAGAGGGGATGAAAAACAAAAAAATTTATCTTCTTTATCAAGAATAGAACAATTAATTAAAATTTTTAAAAATGAACATATTGCTGGTATTATTCATAGAGATATAAAATCATTAAATACTCTTGTAGATAAAAATGATAAATTAACGGCAACTGATTATGGATTGGTTAATATTATAGGAAAAGAAAAATTAAATAGTTACGGAACTTCGGCATATATGGCACCAGAAATATTTAAAGAAAATTTAGATGCTAAAGATATAACACAAAAAATTGATGTTTATTCATTAGGTATTATGTTTTTTGAAGAATTATTGGAAAAAAATAATATTGGTGAGTTTGTTAAGGTGAAATATGAAAAATTTTGTAAAGATAATAATTATATATTATCATGTGACAAAAAACAGAAAAATATCTATGCTCGAGAGTTCTTTTCTAAATATAGTAAAAAAATAACTGAAGATATTAAAGAAGATATTATATGTTTAGATAATTTTCTTCCAGAAGAAATTATAAATAATAATAAAGATAAAATAGATAAATTAAAAACAAAACTTGTAGAATTATTACAACATATGTTAGCAGCAAATCCAGAAGAAAGAGCTACAATATTTGAAGTAGAAAAAGAA
This sequence comes from uncultured Rickettsiales bacterium, assembly GCA_951800555.1. Taxonomy (GTDB): domain Bacteria; phylum Pseudomonadota; class Alphaproteobacteria; order Rickettsiales; family UBA1997; genus CATOJU01. The sequence continues at coordinate 997 of CATOJU010000031.1, forward strand.
TTTGAAAAAATAAAAATATTTATTTTAGAAAACTTTAAGAAAAAAGATGGAATCAGTGTAACTAGAGAAGATTTATTATTTCTAAATAAATTTGAATTAAATGAAGAACAAGAAGAAATAAAAAATAAAAAATTATATGATTTGAAAGAATTTAATGAAGATACTATAAAAACAGCTAAAGATAAACTTAAAAAAAGTCTGGATAAATTATTGAAAGTAAAAGATAATGAAGAATTATATAAAGAAGGTATTTTGTTTGAAAAAAATAATGAAGAAAATCAGGAACAGTTAGATAATGCTCTAAAAAATTTAGAATTAAAAAAACCATTGTCAGAAACTGCAAAAAATTGTTTAAACACTTTAAAAAATTATATTAATGAAAAAAATAGTGTAAGATTATTAAATAAAGAATTTTATAATAACTTAAATAAGCTAAAGAATAATACTGAAGAATATTTAACTGTAATGAATAAATTAATTCAACTAAGAGAATTAAAATTGGCTAGTGAAATACAGGAATTAGAGCAAATAGAAGCACAAAAATTAGAAAAAATCGAAAATAATAATATAATAAAAAAAAGTTTACAATCAGCGGAAGAAATTTCAGAATTAGAAAAAGAAAATACGCAATTAGAAAAAGAAGTTTTACAATTAAAAGGAGAAATAAAAACTTTTAGAGAATTTCGTGATGATGTAAAATTAGCAACAAGAATTTATAATAATAAGGAGATTGCTGAAAAATTATTTGTTAAAGACAAAAAATCTGAAGATTTTAGAAATTTATTTGAAAAATTTCAACAAAAAGAAATTGAATTGCGAAATATGGATGAGAAAATACTAGATCTAATAGATATTGTTTGTAAAAATGATGATGTAAATAGTATTATAACTTTTTTTAGTAAAATTACTGCAGATAAAAATAGAATTGTATATTATAATAAATTATTTAATAGAGCTATTGAAAATAAAAGTATAAATGTACTTAAAACTATAATTGAAAGAGATATTATTAAATTAGATTTAAAAAATATAAATAGCTGTGTTGAAGTTATTTGTAACGGAGAAGGAAATCCAGAATTAATGAATATTTTAATTAATAAAATAAAAGATGATGATAACTTTTGTTCTGCTTTAATAAATAATATATTTAGTAGATTTTCTAAAAATAATAAAATAATTAATAATATATTAGTAAATAATATTAATAATATTATTAAATTGTTTAAAAATAAACAAGATTTAAATATGAGTTTATTTGCTCCATTTGAAGTAATTTGTATTAATAAAGATAATGAATATTCAGAATTGATAAAAAATTTTATTAATAAAATACCTGAAAATATTGATATTATGTTTAATATAGCTTACAATAATAATTGTATAAATATTATAGATAAATTATTTACAAATGAAAATTTAAAAAACACTATTATTAATAATATAACTAAAAATAAAAATTGTTCCGAAATGGTTAAAAATATGTTTAATTTAGCTTATAAAGATAATTGTATTAATATAATTAATACATTATTTACAAATAGTAAATTAAGAAAAAAAATAAAAATTAATGATAATAATAAATTACTTTGTAATGCTATTTGTGAAGGGAAAATTGGAGTTATTAAGGGATTAGTTAGTGCTGGAATTAATCTTAATAAAAAAAATGTAGAAAAATTAGCAAAAAGTAACGAAAGATTATTTAATATATTTAAGGAAAATCTTGCAAAGATGGCTAATTTAAATAGTGAAAATGCTGATAAAATTAAAAATATTAATATAATAAATAAAAAATTTGGTATAATAAATATACAAAATATTAGTGATGCTGATTTTGAAAAATTAAATGAAGCATTAAACTTAATAGTTAATAATGAAATAATTAAAGAATACTAATTTAGTATTTAATATCCTGCATAAAATATTTATATTTATTTTGATAATTTTTTATTTTGTTTTGAGTGTATAATTTTATTTTTGATTTAGAACAATATAATAAAATAATCAAAATATCTATAATATTGTTAAAATAATATGTATTATTATAACTAAAATTACTATTAAAGTAATATATATTAAAAGTTGTATTTTTCTTTGACATATAAAATATTAAATTCTAACCTAGATGCAAGTTTAATAAAATTATTGAATCACTATATGAAACAATATTTTAGATTAAACAGAGATGTCTTTATAGTTGAAGGTTTTAAAAATCATTCTATTTATGACTTGAGTAAAGGGAAATTATATCATATAGATCAGGAGTTTTTAAGTTTTATAAAAAGATTAATGTATAATCCAAGATGGGAATTTAGCAAATTCGAAAAAAATAATATTGATTTATTAAAAGATAATGACTTAATAGTAGAAAGTGATAAAGCGGAAAAAGAAGAATCTATTCTATCTTTAAAAGACAATAGGGAACCATATTTTGCCTGGATAGAAATTACTCAACAATGTAATTTTAAATGTGTTTTTTGTTATGAAGAATCTAGTTGCCATATAGAGAAATTTATGAATATGGAAGATTTTTATAAAGTTATAGATTTTCTAATGGATCGAAATATAAAAGAAATACAATTTATAGGTGGAGAACCTATGATACATCCGAAATTAAAAGAAATGATAGAATATTGTTTAAGTAAAAATTTCTTTGAATTTATAGAAGTTTATACTAATGCTTCTTTTATAACACAAGATTGGTGTGATTTTTTTAAAAAGAATAATATAAAAGTTGCTGTATCGTTTCATTCATATATTCCAGAAGAATTTGAAAAGATAACCCAAACTAAGGGGTCTTATAAATTAGCAAAAAGAGGATTAGATTTGCTATTAAAAAATAAAATTAAAACAAGGGTTGCAGCAATAACAAATAAAAATGTTAAAGTTGGAGAAAAACCAGAGGGTTCTAATATAGAAATAGGTACACAAGCGCCAAGATTAGTTGGAAGGGGAAATTTTAATCAGCTTGACTTTAATATGTTTAAGGAATCTGTTATAACAAAAGATTATTTTAGTCGTCCTATAAGTAAAAATTATGTCAAAAAACTTGTATCTGGACATCAATGCTTTAATAAAGATTTATATATAGCTTATAATTTAGAAGTATTTCCGTGTGTTATGGAAAGACGTATTTCCCATGGTTTTATAACTGGAAACAAAGAAAAAGATGATGATTTGGTAAAATCACATATATGTCACTACAATAAAGATTGCATAGATGAATGTAAACATTGTGAATTTAGGTATGCTTGTTATGATTGTAGGCCAAATAGTAATGGAAAACATATAAGCGAAAAACCGTGGCGATGTTCTTATGATCCTAAAACTGGGAAATGGGAAGATGTAAAGAAAATGTTTAAAAGATTGCAAAAAGAAATGTAAATTGTGATATATAAAATGAATTGATATTATGATTAGAGATAATTGTAACATTAATATTTACAATTTTTAATAACAAAAAGGATTTTTTATATGTTTTTTGAAACTTTAACCTCTTCAGGTAGTCTATTAAATACAGGATTTTTAGACAAAAATATTTTTATAAAACAAGAGTGCTATCCAGACGATTGGTGTAGACCAGATAGTGGTAGTGAATGTGGTCCTGGGCCTACAAGTTGTTATCCAACCCAATGTACTCCGGAAAGAGATGGGGATTGCAATCCAAAAGTTTGTAATCCAGATAAATGTAAACCAGCATAGTAATTTTATATAAACTTTTAATTTAATTATAGGTCATTCTATAATAATTAAGAATGACCTATATTATAATTGGGGTATTATAAAAAATAAATTTCGTTTTATGAAATCGAAAATTATAAAAGTATCTTTGGATTTTTTAAATAAATGTAAAATAACATTTTTTTTAATTTTTTTACTAGCTTTATTCCAAAATTATTTATCAATTATATTAGTTCCGATTTTATTAAAAAATGTTTTTAGTGTTTTTTATAATGAAATAAAGAGTTTTAATATTTATATTTACTATTTATTAATTTATTGCGGAATATATTTTATAAATTCTTTTTTGTTTTATATTTCTGGTTATATAAAAGTAAATTACACACAAAAAATTTGTTATTTGTCGATACTAAAAACACTTTTTGATGATATTATTTCTAATTCAATTTCATTTTTTGAAGATAAACATTCAAATATTATAACTGATTGTATGGAAAAAATTTCTGCAAATATTTTATATATTATCCAAACAATATTTAGTACTTCTTTACCGAACTTAGTTATATCAATAATATATATGTATTATATAAAAGAATTAAAAATATATAAATTTGTGATTTTATGGTGTTTATTATATTCAATAATATTAATTGTTTTATCTATAAAAATAAATAAATATTCCAAAAATGCTATTAAGTCATCAAACGATTTATCAGTAGAAATAGATGATATTTTAACAAATATTACTAATGTAAAAAGCTTTTCCAATGAATTTTTTGAAATTAATAATATTAAAAATTCTATAAAAAATGAATTTAAAGATAAACAAAAGTTAAATAACTTTAATATTTGTATAGATTTAATAAAAATGTCTACTGATATAATTTTTAATTTAATACTTTTTATTGTTTTGATAAAAAATTTTATATCTGGCCTATTAAGTGTTGATGATTTATTTTTTATTTTTTATACCATTCAAAAAGTTGTAATTCAAAATACAACTTTTATTAGGGATATTATTAAAATATTTGAAACTATAATTATTACAAATTCATATTTTGTTGAATTGAAAGATAAAAATTTTATTAAAAATTATACAAATAATAAACTTATTATAACAAATCCTACCATAGATATAAAATCAATTTCATTTAGGTATAAAAATAATTTACCATTTGTTTTTTCGAATTTATCATTGCATATTCCTTCTTACCAAAAAATTGGTATAGTAGGCTATTCTGGAGCTGGAAAGACAACTTTAATAAATCTTCTTTTAAGATTTTATGATGTTAATAAAGGTAGTATTTATATAGATAATCAAAATATAAAAACTGATATAACACAGGAATCTTTAAGGAAAAATATTAGTTATATTTCACAAAATCCTGTACTTTTTAATAGATCTGTGAAAGAAAATATATTGTATGGTAATCCAAAAGCTACCGATGAAGAGGTTACAGAAGTAATAAAAATTACTAATTGTTGTGAATTTATTAATAATTTGGAAAATGGAATGGATACTATAATTGGTAAAAATGGTATAAAATTATCTGGAGGGCAGAGACAAAGAATAGCTATTGCAAGGGCTATATTAAAGAATAGTAAAATACTTATATTGGATGAAGCTACATCTGCTTTGGATTCTATAACAGAAAAAAAAATGCAAATGGCTTTATATAATATTGCAAAAAATAGGACAATTATAGCAATAGCCCATAGGTTATCAACTTTAAATATTATGGATAGAATAGTGGTTTTAAGTGATGGAAAAATAGTTCAAGATAAATGGAAATAGTAAAATCCAAATGAATGGATGTACATTTACTTCAGAAGATGGAAGAGGTTGCCAAATTTGTGATTTTAAATTTACAGATGTTCAATTTGATCATTGTACATTTACTCGACCAGTTGGAGATTTGATCAAAATAGAACCAGATAATGATAAAAAGTCAGGTACATTTGTATTTACAAACAATATTGTTCAAAACAATGAGAAAGAAATTATTTATGCTAATAATATTGACCATAAACCAATAATAAACAACAATATTTTCCAAAATATTGTTATGAAAAGTGGTTATTTAATTACACTTAAACATACAGTTGATGAAATTGAACTTATAAATAATACATATTCACAAATTACTACAAACACTGGTAAATATGGCGGTGGAATTTGTTGTTTGTATCAGCATAACAATAATATTGAAACAACAATAATTTACAGTCAATGTAAATTTTATGATAATGTTAATTCTAATAGCCAATCCCATATAATCAAGGTGGTGCCATTCAATATGGTTATTCTACTTCAATAGCCAATACTAGATTAATATTAGAATATTGTGAATTTAAACGAAATAAATGTACTTCAGGTTCAGGTGGAGCTTTAGGTATTAATATTAATCGTAATTTACAGATTTTGGGATGCATTTTTGAAAATAATGAAGCATCACAAAAAGGTGGTGCAATTTATATTTGGGGTAAAATTGTTAAACCAGATTCTGAAGAAGCACCAGAATTTTCAGATACACTTGAAATGGAATCAATTAGTATTACTAATTGCCAATTTATTGGCAATAAAGGATTAAATGATGAAGGTGCATGCATTTATATTGAAGAAGAAAATATTGTTAATACATTATTACATATTTCTGAAAGTAACTTTACTAATAACGGTGAAGTTAAAGAAAAATTTATGATATTTAATTATTGTGGAGAATTTATATTTGAAAATAATAAAGTTGAATATACAGATAATAGTAAAACTAGTGGTGCTATTTCATCGCAAGGCTCAGTCCAAGTTCAAATTACAGGTAGCAATTTTATTAATTGCATCTCATCTTCTTATTCATCAATTAATATAGAAAATTCATATACAGATCCTAATTCAAAAATAACTATTACACATAGTGAATTTAATAATTGCAAATCAGAGCATTATGTAATTCAAACAGGCGATTGCTTCCCAGAAATTGATTTTTGTACTATTTCATTTGATAGTTCAGATAGTGAATCAACATGTGGAGGTATTGATTTAGGTTATAACCAAGGATTTAAACTCCAAAATTCTAATTTCATTCGAACGAATGCATTAGGATCAATTCTATTTACACAAATGGGAAATGAACAAATTTTAATTAATAATTGTAATTTTGATTCTTGTGTTGGAGAAAATAAACGATGCTTTGATATTACAATTAGCACAACTGATTTTACATTTAGTAATAATGTTATTCAAAATTTAGTTGAATCTGGAAACAAAGGTTACTTCGGAGGCATTAATTGTAATAATAAACTTCTTCATATTGTTTTAGAAAATATCACATTTATTAATAATCGTTGTAACACCGATTATGGAGGTGGCTCAGGATTATGGATAACTAATACAGACACTATTTCTTTTGCTAAATGTAAATTCATTAACAATTATGCGTTGAAATCACCAGACAGTCGTTCACAAAGACCAGATGACAAAGATTATTATTCAGGAGATGGAGGTGGAATTCAATATGGCTTTTCTTCATCAATTTCTGATGTTTCAATAATCTTTAATGAATGTATATTTGAGCGTAATAAAGCTTTTCGACATGGAGGTGCAATTGCACTTCAGACAATTCAAAATGTTGAAATTGTTAAATGCACATTTACAGATAATGTTGCTGATTATCAAACGAGTGTATCAAAATTATTAAATAATAATAATTATTATCATATGAAAGAAGAAGGTCGTGGGGGAGCCATTTATTTGAATCCTACATTTTCATATAAAAATGCTAATAGCGAGTCATCTACATTTGGCAATATAATTAATGGACAAATGAAAAGTGTTAAAATTGAAGGATGCACATTTACATCAAATAAAGCATTTGATGGATATGCAATTTATATTGAAGGAGATGATTCTGAAGCAATCTTTGAATTTGAAAATAACAAATTCATTGATAACTGTGATGAAAGCATTCATACAATGAATAAATC
>CATOJU010000032.1 GCA_951800555.1 uncultured Rickettsiales bacterium
AGATAAAATATTTATTTTTATTTTATATTCTATTTAATTTTAACTTAACTTTTTAAATTTTAGTTTTATTGATTTTAAAAATATATAAAAGATCTTCAATTTTAAAACCAATATTGACTTATAATTATTTTATGATAAAATATTTTTATGAATAAACTACAAACAATAAGAAATGAAATTTACAATTTCGTGGTTAAAAGAATATTTAGATACAAGTGCTACAACAGAAGATATTATAAATACATTAAATAAAATTGGACTAGAAGTCGATAGTATAGAGGTTAAAGGTGAGAATTTAAAAAGTTTTAATTGTGCCTATGTGGAAAAATGTGAAAACCACCCAGATTCAAATCATTTACATATATGTAAAGTAAAAACTGCGGATAATGATGAACTATTAAATATTGTTTGTGGTGCACCAAATGTGAGAGCCGGTTTAAAAGTTATTTTGGCTCCATGTGGTTCAATTTTGCCAAATGGTATTGAAATTAAAAAATCAAAGATACGTGGAATTGAAAGTAATGGAATGTTGTGTTCTGAAAAGGAGTTGGGAATTGGTGAAGATCATAATGGAATTTATGAAGTTGATAATAAATTTGAAATAGGAACAAATATAACAGATATTTTAAATTTAAATGATACTATAATTGATATAGATATAACTCCAAATAGAGGGGATTGTTTAGGTGTTTATGGAATTGCAAGAGATTTAGCAGCAGCTGGTTTAGGAGAACTTAAAAAATATAATGAATTTAATGTAAAAATTGACGAAACCTATAAAAGTAGTATAAAATTAAATGTAATAGATACAAATTGTCCAGTATTTACTTTTAGAGAAATTAAAAATGTTAAAAATTGCGAATCCCCCGATTGGTTGAAAGAAAGATTAAGAGTTGTTGATATAAATCCAAAAAACGCTCTTATAGATATTACAAATTATGTAATGATGTCTTTTAATAAACCATTACATTGTTACGATAAAGCAAAAATTGTCGGTAATATAAATATAAAACAATCTATAGAAGGTAAAAATTTTTTAGATTTATTTGATAGAAGCTATAATTTGCCAGAAGGTGCTACTTTAGTTTGCGATGATGAAAAAATTTTGTGTTTAGGTGGAATAATAGGGGCAAAAATAAGTGGGAGTTCTTTAGAAACAACTGATATAATTGTAGAATCTGCTATTTTCGATGCAATAAATACTGCAAAAACTGGTAGAAAATTAAATTTACAAACAGATTCAAGGTATAGATTTGAAAGAGGAAGTGATTATGACACGGTTGAATTTGCGTTAAATTATGCTTGTAAATTAATAATTGAAATTTGTGGTGGAGAAGTTAGTGAAATTACGAAATATGAAAAAGAAAATTATAAAGAATCTATAGTTAAGAAATTTAACCTTGATTTTGATTATATTGAAAAATTGATAGGTATAAAATTTGATAAAAATGAGGTTCTTAATATTTTGGAAAGATTAAATTATAAAGCTATAATAAATAAAAATAATATTTCTGTTTTAGTACCGTATTATAAAAATAATATTATTGTAAAAGAAGATATAATAGATGATATTATAAGAATTTATGGTTATGATAAACTTGAAAATAATGATTTTAAAGATACAAAAGTTTTTGAAAAGGATGGAAATTTATTTAACAAATGTCTTGAAAAAAAATTATACCGAATAAGACAAAAACTAGCTGAAAATAAACTAATTGAATTAATTAGTTATTCTTTTTTGGATAAAAAAGATGATGAATATTTTCTGGAAACAAATGAGGATTTAGATTTAATAAATCCAATTACTAGAGAATTATCGCATATGCGACAAAGTTTATTAACAAATATGATGAATATTATTAAAAAAAATAATAATAGGGGTTTTAATAATTTGTCATTTTTCGAAATTGGAAGAATTTTTAATAAATGTAAAATTGATGATGAAAGTACTGTAATAGCAGCAGTGAGAACTGGAAATAATTGTGAAAAAAATATATATGAAAAATCAAGGAATTTTGATATTTTTGATATTAAAAAAGATTTGTGTGATATTTTAAATATTCTTGGAGTAAATGCCGAAAAAATACCAATTATTAGGAATACACCAAAATATTATCATCCAAATAGGAGTGGAGCTATTATTATAGGTAAAAATATTATAGGTTATTTTGGTGAATTACATCCAAAAATTATGGAACATTTTAATTTGAAAAACAGGGTGGTAGCTTTTGAAATGTTTGTTGATAAATTACCTAAAAAAATAATTCTTGAAGAGAAATCTAAAATTGGATTTAAGCCAAATGATTTTCAAATTATAGAAAGAGATTTGGCGTTTATTATGGATAAAAATATTGAAGTTGGAAATATTGTTATAGATATGTATAAACTAGATAAAGATTATATCAATAATATTAGAATATTTGATATATATGAAAAACCTGATGATACAAAAAAATCTGTAGCTTTTAATATAAAAATACAACCAAAAGATAAAACATTGGAAAAAGAGCAAATTGACAATATAATTGAAAAAATTATAAATTTATTAGTAAACAAATATAATTGTATATTGAGGGACAAATGAAAAAGATATATTTAATTTTTATAACTATTCTATTTATATTTTTTATGGTTTTTTTTAGCCATAAAATAGATAATTATAAAAATTATAAAAAATTACAGGATAATTTTGAAAAAAATCCTGTTAGTTTTTGGCTAGATAAATTGAATACAATTGATTATAATAAAATTGTTTTGGATTTAGATAAAATAAATAAATTTAATCAGGATATCATTAATAATATAGAAAGTGTTATTGATTTTAATAATTATGATGAAAAAATTAATATAAAAACTTTAAAAAAGTTTATAACAGAAACAGAATATATAAATAATCTTCCAGATATTAATTATTTAAATATTAATGATTTTCAAACTAATGAAATAGATGTTTTTTATGCGGTAACAACAAAAAAAACAAATTTAAGGATAATCCCAACAAATTTTAAAATTTTTGATAATAATGACAAATTTTTTTATTTCGATAATATACAAATTAAAGAAGTAAAATATGGTGAACCATTGATAATTTTACATTATACTATTGATAAAAAATGGGCTTTTGTGCAAACATATAATGCATACGGCTGGATAAAAACAGAAAATTTAGCTTTTTTTAAAAATAAAGATGATTTTCTTGATTATGTAAATATGGATAATTTTATTATTGTAACTGCAAAAAATATAAAAATTAATGATAATTTTTTAGATATGGGCGTTAAAATAAAATTAAAAAGTGATGAAGATTTATATTATAATATTTTATTACCAACTAAGGATAAAAACAACAATTTATTGTATATAGATTATAAAATAGAAAAAAATGAGGATATAAATAAAGGATTCCTTAATTACACAAGATTCAATATTATAAAGCAAGCTTTTAAATATTATGGCGACGATTATGGTTGGGGAGGTTTAAATAATAATGTTGATTGTAGTGGACTTGTAAATAATGTTTATAGTGTTTTTGGCTTTCAATTTCCTAGAAATTCCAATCAACAACAAGCTATGGCAGGTAATTTTGCTTTATTTGAGGAAAACACAAATATTTTTAAAAAAAACAATATTTTGAATAGTGCTCCTTCTGGTAGTTTATTATATATGAATGGTCATATTATGATATATTTAGGTAAAATTGGTAAAAAATATTATGTTGTAAATGCTATTGGTAGTTATCTAAGAAATAAAAAACTTTTTTATCCTATGAAAATTGAAATTTCTGATTTGAATTATAAAAGAAAAAATAATAAAACATTTCTGGAAAGTTTATTATCTGTAACAAAAATCGATTATTAAAAGTATAAATTAATATAATATTCTATAGTTTAAAAATAATCAAAAATAATAAATGGAGAAGTTTTGGAAAAAACACAAAACAAGGTTTAAAATTATATGTTTCATCTTTTATAAGAGAATATTTTAATAACAAACATTATAGTAGTATTAAGAACTCCAAAACTACCATTAGATATAAAATTAAATAATATTAATTATATTACCTAAAATTTAAAATTACAATTTTCCCCTCATTAGAAGTTAAACTATCAAACAAAGAATATTCGAAATCAAAGTTTTTTCTAGCATTTATTAATTCATCCATTATTTTTTTACCTTTTAGAAAATAACATTTTGAATTTTTATTTAAGAATGGCTTGCTCATAACTAATAAATCATTCAAATTTGCTAAAGCTCTAGAAAAAATGATATCAAATTTACAATTTTTTATATTAAAAATATTTTCATTTATTATTTTAATTTTATTTTCAGATATCAATGATGCTTCCTTCAAAAATTTACATTTTAATGGTGATTTTTCAATTAAAGTCATATTTTTAACACCTAATATAGATAAAACAATACCCGGTAACCCAGCACCACTGCCAAAATCTGCACAATTACATTCTTTTTTTTCCTTTTCATTTAAAAATTTAATTAATTGTGCACAATCTATAATATGCCTATCCCATAAATCATTAATTGTAGATTTACCTATTAAATTAATTTTTGAATTCCATTTTAATAATAAATCCACATATTGTTCTAATTTTTTTCTTTGTAAATTACTAATTTCCATTTTATTTTGGTATTATTTCTATTTTATTTATCTCCATCAAAATTTAACATATAAGACACTCTAGCATCCCACGAATTTAGTTTATAACTATTTTTTGTCCTATTTGCAATTTTTACAGGATCTCCATCTTTATAACTTTCTTTACCAATTGTTTTGGAAACATCCAACATAATACCGTTTTCAAATTTATAACCAATTGTAATTTGAGCTAAATAATCTATATAATTTTTAAAACTTTTTTCTTTATCAAAACTTGTACTATAAGTTCCAATAATACTCCAACTTCCATAATAAACTGGAATTCTCAAAGTAGTAAAAAATTTATCTCTATTTTTCATTCCATTATAATCTTCTATATAACTAAATTCAGTAAATGGAATAAAACCAAAGCCACTGGGGGTTTCTTCTATTAATTTTTCAACCCCAATAACATAACCTTTTTCAGCTCTTTCATCTTTACCTTTTACTGATAATCTTTTTATACCTAAATTAAATTTTAAATCGTTTATAGTAAAATCACTAGTTAAAGAAAAATTATTTAATTTATTAGTATTCCCAGGGCGTCTATTTACTCTATTTTTATTTCTATGATCAAACAAACTTGCACTTAAAAGACTTTTGTCATTAAAAAACGAATTGAATCTTAAATTAAACATTGGTAAATTCATAGCAACATAAAAACCAATTTTTTCAACTAATTCATAATTATCCACAATTCTTGTATCAAGAACACCGTGATATTTAGCTTTATCATAGGCAGTTCCAAATGTAGGATTAAATTTTCCTAGACCAAATAAAAACTGATCTTCTTTATATTCAAAATTTAATTCTTCAAAAAATATATCATATTTATTAAAATACCATTTTCTTCTCAAATATTTTTCTTTACCATAAAAATCATTATCAATATTTCTTGTAAATCTTTTATTCATAGGTTTAAGTACTAATTTATTTACTAAGGATATTTTATTATATAAATGAATATTTAAATCACTTTCCACTTCAAAATATGATAAATTTCTTCTATCTTTTTCTATTTTATTGCCATAATTACTTTTATCTAACGAGCTAAAATTATATTCTGTCAAAATGTTACCAGTAACATATGGAAAATAATAATTTTCAAGTTTATTATTATTTTTATTATTAGCGTATAATTCAGTTGTCAATAACAACAAATAAATTAAGAAATATTTATTTATATTTTTCATATTATTTCTATTTTATTAATAATTTTCTATCTTTAAAAGAAGAATTAAAAATTTTTCTTAAGTAAACTAAATTTGATAATAAAGAAGAAATTAATCCAATTATTAAAATAATTAAAAAATTTCTGATAGTATTTGAATCAAATATATAAAATATTATTGTTGTAATAGCAATTGTTATTATATTTATATTTAATATAATATTATAACTACTATCAAAAATATCACCTATTATAGAAATAGGATTATAAATATTATCTCCAATTTTTTTAATTTTCTGTAGAATTTTTTCAAAAATAAAAATGTTTATACCGATTGATATTCCAATTATTATTAAAATTGTAGTTAATCCATACAACGTTAGGTTTATATTAAATATCGATAGCATTGCAGTAAAAATTATTATATTAATAAATATTAAAATATTTAAAATTATACCATTACTTTTATAAATTATAAACAAAAATAGAATCAAAAAAATTAATCCATAAATAGAATATTTAATACCTTTTTTTAATAAATTTTGGTCTATTTTAGCATCTATATTTTTTTCTTCAATAATATTTATTGGTGCCAATAATGCCCCAATTTTTAATAATGAGCTAATTTCAGCAGCTTCTTTATTACTAAAATTTCCAGCTATTGACCCAATACCACCACTAATTTCACTACTTATTCTTGGAACAGTAATAATTTTATCATCAAAAACTATTGCTAACATTTTACCTATATTTTCTCTTGTAATTTTAGCGAACTTTTTAGTACCAATATTATTAAATTTAAAATTTATAACAGGTTTACCTTGATTATATATAATATTTACATCAGTTAATAAATCTCCCGATAATAAAGGTTTTTTATCTACATTTAATTTATAGTTATTTCTAATATCATTTAATTTTAAAATATCATTTCCATTATTATTTTGTTCGTCAACTATATGAAAAGTTAATTTTGCAGTTTTCCCAATTAAATTTTTCAATTCTTTTAGATCTTGTAACCCGGATAGTTGTATTAAAATTTTATTATCTCCTTCCATTTTTATTAGAATTTCTTTTATATTAATTTTGGCTATTCTTTTTTTTATTATTTCAACTGTTTTCAAATTAACTTGTTTTTTTAAATCATTAATATAACTATTTTTAACCTTTAAAGATTAAAAATAAACTTTTAAATCTGTTAAACTTAAACATAATTAAATTAAACAATAAAATTAATATTGGTATTATATATTATAATATAATTAAAGTCAATAAAAAATTAATACAAATATTATACCATAAAAGGATTCATTAACAATGTATTAAGCTAATGAATCCTTCCTATCTATTTTAATATTTCTTTCATATTTTCCCCTAAATATAACCAAAAATCAATCAAAAAAGAATTATAAAATAGAATCTCCAGCATATTCTGCTTCTTCCTCTAAATCTTCTTCGATTCTCATTAATTCATTATATTTTGCAATTCTATCAGTTCTAGAAGCAGAACCAGTTTTAATTTGACCGGCATTTGTAGCAACTACAACATGAGTAATTGTCGTATCTTCAGTTTCTCCTGATCTATGTGAAACTATTGTATTATAACCATTTCTATGTGCTAATTGAATAGTATCAAGTGTTTCTGTTAAAGTACCAATTTGATTTAATTTAATTAAAATTGCATTTCCCATACCATTTTCAATACCTTTTAATAGTAATTTTGGATTAGTAACAAATAAATCATCACCAACAAATTGTATTCTGTCTCCAAGAGCTTCTGTAGCATTTACCCAACCTTCATAATCATCTTCTTGCATTGCATCTTCAATTGAAAAAATAGGATATTCATTAACCAAATTTTCATAATATTGAATAAGTTGATTTGAATTAAAGTTATGTCCTTCAATATTATATATTCCATTTTCAAAAAATTCATTTGACGCACAATCTAAAGCAAATCTAAAATCTGTTCCTAAATTATAACCGGCCATTTGAACTGCTTCACACATAGCATCTAAGGCTTCTTTTGAAGATCTTAGGGCTGGGGCAAAACCACCTTCATCACCAACACTTACTGTATATCCATTAGTTTTAAGAATTTTTTTTAAATTGTGAAAAACTTCTGCGCCCCATCTAACAGCTTCTTTTATAGAAGGAGCACCAATAGGAGCAATCATAAATTCTTGAATATCAATACCACTATCAGCGTGAACACCGCCATTTATAACATTCATCATAGGAACTGGTAAAATATGTCCATTTACACCGCCTATATATCTATATAAAGGAATTTTTAAAGAATCTGCTGCTGCATGTGCAGTTGCTAAAGAAACAGATAATAAAGCATTTGCGCCAAGATTTGTCTTGTTTTCTGTTCCATCTAAATCTATCATAGCGTTATCAATGGCTCTTTGATTTAGAGCGTCCATACCTATAATATTTTCCGCTATTGTTTCGTTAACATTTTCAACAGCTTTTAAAACACCTTTTCCAAGGTATCTATTTTTATCACCATCTCTTAATTCACACGCTTCATGGCTACCAGTTGAAGCTCCTGATGGAACTATTGCACTTCCAAAAGAACCATCTTCTAAATATACTTCCGCTTCTACTGTTGGATTCCCCCGAGAATCAAGAACTTCTCTTGCTTTTACTTCTACTATTTCTGTCATTATTTCCTAAAAATAAAATTTCCAATTAATAATTATAATAAATTTGTAATTTTATTTTGCAAGAAAAATATAAAAATTTAAATAGTATATTTATAGCTTTAAAACAAGGAATTTTTATAATATATATTTTTAGTATTAACA